>CAMAMD010000180.1 GCA_945836785.1 uncultured Clostridium sp. | reverse complement strand
AAACGGGAAATTCGTTTACAAAGTGGGATTCTCCATTACAAAATGGGATTCTTGCCTTACAAACGTGATTTTCGTGTTGCAATTCATCACGCCTAACTTCTCTCACTACCGCTGTTATCGCAAAACAAAAATAATTTATCGAAAAACAATAAAAAATTATTGACAAACGTACACCTGTATGGTAGCCTTACATCATAAAGCACATATGGAAATATCTGGAAATATTTGGAACGCCTGCATGAAACCGAAACCATGCAAGAATCCCAGTCCATATGTAGCCACAACCAATATAAATATCAAAATGATAGAAATCAGAGAGGTCAAGGTTATGATGAAAGATAGTAAGATTACAAGGGTAACAAAAGATATTTTGGATATCATGTTTTTTCTGGGGATGATAGCAACGCTGACACTTCCGGTATCCATGCATTTTTACGGGAAGATTAATCCACTTTTTGCAGACTATTATCTGCAGATGGTGATTATATTCTTTATCTCGGGTGTATTTGCTGTGCTGATTCTCGGTGAGCTTCGTCGGATGTTTCGGACAGTTTTGGCGGACGACTGCTTTGTGGAGGCAAATGTTAAGAGTTTGAACAGGATGGGTCTTTACAGCTTTGCTATCATGCTTGCAAGCCTGTGCAGGCTGCCGCTTTATTTTACACCTGCGGTAGCGATTATCGTGATTGTGTTTCTCATAGCAGGACTATTTTCCAGAGTGCTTGCCATTGTGTTTGCAAAAGCAGTGGAGTATAAGCAGGAAAATGATTTTACGATATAGGAGGAAACGACCATGGGGATAATCATTAATCTGGATGTAGTAATGGCACAGAGAAAAAAGGGACTAACCGAACTTGCAAAAGAGGTTGACATAACTATGGCAAACCTGTCTATTTTAAAAAATAATAAGGCAAAGGCAGTCCGTTTCTCGACACTTGAATCAATTTGCAAGGCACTTGACTGTCAGCCCGGTGATATTATCACTTATGTGCCGGATGATACGCCACAGGAGTGATAGGAAGGAGTGATGGTGATATGGAGGAGAATATAAAAACTGAGTCAGATACAAACAGCTTTGATGCAATAGGATGGGAAAAATGGTATGCTCCGGCGTCGGATGAACATACATTTATAAAACGCTTTGGTGCGATAGGTTGGGCGACGCTGATATATGCGCTGGTGTTTGGAATATGTTTATACAAGAATCTATCGGGTATTATGACGGCTATATTTGCTCTTGCGACAGTGATATATATACCATATTGCTCGGCCAGACTACAGAACTGTATGGCGTCAGAAGAGGATAGCACAGTGCATTATGGGGATATAGCAAAGAGCAGAAAGCTGTACCCGTACTATGCCGGAATTATTCTGCTTGGAATTTCGGTGTGCTGCACGGCAGATAAATTTGTGATTGGTTTAAACTATGTGGGGATGGTTCTGCTGGTGCTCTGTGTATTGATTCGGATATTCTGTGATAATCATGCATGGGGGTTCGGAAAAAATATTGCTGTTATGCTTGAAATGGTATTTTCACCTTTATTGTATATAGAACATCCTTTTCGGGATTATGCGGCTATGAAAAAAACAGCCGGGCAGAAGAAAAACGACACCATAAAATATGTGATTATCGGCATTGTGATTGCCATTCCGGTTCTTTTCGTTGTGGTGGCATTGCTGGCAAGTGCGGATGTAGTCTTTTTCAAAATCGTGGATGACGTGTTCGGAGATATTCACATATCAGGAGACATTATATTGTTTCCGCTGCTGGTGTTTTGTGTATTCATTTACGTCTATGGACTTACGGTCAAAATGTCCTCTCATAATATTGATAGTAACGGGAAGAACAGACGAACCAAAGAACCGGTCATTGGTATTACATTTACAGGTATTTTGACGTTTGTGTATCTGATATTTTCGGTGATACAGATTATGTATCTGTTTGCCAGTGACATGATGCTGCCGGAAGGATATTCTTATGCGGAGTATGCCAGACAGGGTTTCTTTCAGCTTTTATTTGTCGCATTTTTGAATTTGCTGATTGTACTTTTTTCCGTAAGCTTTTTCAGGAAACACAGAGTGCTCGATATTGTGCTTACTGTGATGTGTGCATGCACCTATATTATGATTGCCTCATCAGCTGTCAGGATGTTAATGTACATTGAAAAATATGACCTGACGTATCTGCGGATTCTCGTTTTGCTGGCACTGCTCATGATTGCGGTGGTGATGACAGGCGTTGTGATCAGTATATATCGGGAACGGTTCCCATTGGTACGTTACACGGTCTTTGCCGTGGGAATAATTTGGATTGTATTTTCGTTCTGCAGACCGGGATATATCATTGCAAAATATAATATCAGCAGGTTTGAGGTGCGCGTTACAGCGGATGAAGAGGGAAATGTGAGTGAGAATGGTGCTGATAATCTGGAAATTGTCATTACAAATGAAGACTTGAAATATCTCACCTCCTTGGGAGATGATGCGGCTCCGGCACTGTATGAGCTTGTGGAGAAAGTGGCTGAAGATGAGAAACTGTCGTTTATGCACTATCATAATGTGGAAATCTTGTCAGAATACTTCCGGGATATAGAAAAAGAGTGGCAAGAAAATGACAATATCAGAGGATTTAATTTTGCAAAATGTCAGGCATATGCCCGTGCAAAGGAAATGAACAGTTCCGGTATGTTGCAGGGTATGAAATAGGCACTGTACGGTACCTGCCCGGAAGTTAGTGTATATTTGACTTTTATTATACGAATGTTATAATACCCATAATGTTTTACGCAGCTTTGATATATAAAAAATAAAGAGGTGTTCAGGGAAAATGGGTTTTAAAAGTGTGGATGAGATAGAACAGTTTCAGTTTGATGATTGCCAGATCAGCAGATTTGAACTGATGGATTCGGGTATCAGCCTGGAGCTTGAGGCATTGGTTGTGAAAAGCAATAATTCGCAGAATACAAATTATACGGACAGCTATGCGGGTACAACACATGTGCGTTTGATTGATGGTAAAATCACAGATGGCGTGAAGGACGGATACAAATATTATGATGCAAATGACGTGCTGATTCGCGAGGTGCCTGACACGGCACTTTCGGAGGAAGAAATCAAGGCTTTCCCGAAGCTCTGTGAGGGTGCATATCTCTATACGCTTGAGAAAGACAGAGAGGAAAATGGCTTGTATTATTACAATATGGGTGTGGAA
>CAMAMD010000179.1 GCA_945836785.1 uncultured Clostridium sp. | reverse complement strand
GAACAAGAAACTGATTATCATTATTATGATTCAGGTTATTGTTATTGCTTTTTTGGGTGGAATCTTATTGGGGATTCACATTGAAAAAGGCAGAAAGACAGTGAATACCGAAACTATGCAGGCAGATAAATCTGAAAATACAGAAGCCGATACGTCTGCAGATGAAATAACGCAGGCAGAAAATGATTCGGATGCCGTTTCTGCCTCACAGGATGCACAATCGTCGGTTGTTATAGTGGACAGAGATATCGATTATGGAGCAATGGATGTTCCGGAGCCAACCACAAATGACTGGCTTTATACGGATGGTAATCGCATTGTAGATGCGGATGGCAATGAGGTTTGGCTGACAGGAATAAACTGGTTTGGTTATAATACGGGAACCAATACGTTTGATGGCCTTTGGGCAAGCGATTTGAATCAGTCCATTCAGGAAATCGCAAACCATGGATTTAACGTGATTCGTGTACCATTTTCTGCGGAGCTTATTTTACAATGGGCACAGGGAGAATATCCTGATGCAAACTTTAATCAGGCAACCAACGATTATCTGGTGGGCATGGATAGTCTGCAAATATTTGAGTATGTGTTGGGGCAATGTCGGGCAAATGGACTTAAGATTATTATTGACATACACAGTGCGGAAACCAATGCCAGTGGACATACGGTTAATCTGTGGTATACGGAACGGATTTCTACGGAGGATTATCTGACCGCATTATCATGGATGGCAGATCGTTATAAAAATGATGATACGATTATCGCCTACGATTTGAAGAACGAACCGCATGGAAAGCCTTACGAGGGCACAGGTGCGGCAAAATGGGATAATTCTAAGGACGCAAACAATTGGAAATATGTTGCCGAACAGGCTGCAGCTGCCGTATTATCAAACAATCCAAATGCTTTGGTTCTTGTGGAGGGAATTGAGATATATCCCACCGATTTGAAGAAAAATGGTGATTTTTCATCCACAGATGAAAATGATTACTATTTTAACTGGTGGGGAGGTAATCTGCGTGGTGTTGCAGATTATCCAATTGATCTGGGTGAATATCAGAATAAGCTTGTTTATTCTCCGCATGATTATGGACCTACCGTGTATCAGCAACCATGGTTTGAAGGAGAATACGATTATGACAGTCTGATGGAGGACTGTTGGCACGATAACTGGTTCTATATCTATGAGGATGAAACAGCACCACTTTTAATCGGGGAATGGGGTGGCTTTATGACAGAGCCAAATATCACATGGATGACATACATGAGGGAACTGATAGGTAAGTATAAGCTGAACCATACATTTTGGTGCTTTAATGCAAATTCGGGAGATACAGGTGGCATGGTTTTGGATGACTTTACAACTTGGGATGAGGAAAAGTATGCATTTGTCAAAGAAGTGCTCTGGAATAATGGAGAGAAGTTTATCGGACTTGACCATGATATACCGCTTGGAATTAATGGAATCAGTCTTGGGGAGTATTATTAAATGAAACGAATCAGAATGGTTAGTCTGTTTTTTATAATAGCTATTGCACTTTGTGCTTGTGGTTCCAAACAGCTGTCGAATCAGGTATTGACAGCCAGGGATGCCGGAGCACCATGCAGTGACTGGGGACAGAGTAAAACCGGAAGTGCAAAATATTTAGATGGTTCTACGGTTATTGTAAGTATTTTTTTAGAGGATACAACTGCATCCTGGACGGAGCAGGACAAAACACTTGTCATGCATAATATGGATGTTGCAAATGATTTCCTTGTAGCCGAGGGAAAACGGTATGGTAAGAGTGTAAACCTTATCTACGATATAGAAGAACACACGGATTTGGAATATCATTTCAAGTACGGGAAAGCTTTTCCGGGAAGTACAGATTCAAAAGATGCCACGGATGAGGTAAAGAATTTTGTGAGTGATATGACAGATTATATACATACGCAAATCCCGGCTCAGAATATTATGAAAAAATACAATGTCAATAGTATCGGGTATCTCTTTTTTATAGACAATGAAGCTGATGCGGCGACGGCATATCATTACTATGTGGATTATCAGGGATATTATTATGAGGAGTTTGCATTTATTAATCTTAGATGGGAATCAACGGGAAATAATGTGAATCCGGATACCTATGCACATGAAATTTTGCATTTGTTTGGTGCGAGGGATTTATATTATACAGATCAAACTGATGGCATTACAAGGGAATTTGTAGATTATGTTGCTGAGGAAAAATCGAAGGATATTATGTTGGGATTTTGTGCGGATGCCGTTACATATCACGATTCTATTTCCTCTGAGATAACGAATATTACAGCGTACTTTTTAGGATGGAAGGATTATATTGCCGAGCTTGAGCGATTCCCAAGTATTAAAGTAAAATATCCTGCAGTTTTTACATTTGTCAATGATACACATGGAAATTATGAACCTTACACTTTAGATGGGAGATTACTAAGTGAAGAAGCCTATAGACATAAAATTATAACAAAGATACTGGATGTTTTGTATGTTATTATCATTCTTGCAATTGTTGTTTATGATATTATCCGTATCAATAAAAAAAGAAAGGCTGATAATGTGTTATAAATCGTTTTATGTATATTCTTTGGGAGGAGGATGTTGAATGGATACATGGGATATTCTGGGCATTATGCGAACTACAGATGGGGAATTAATCCGCAATGCTTATGAGACTGTACTGGCAAAATGTGATAGAAATGAGAATCCCGAACTATATCAAGAGATATGTAAGGCATATGAAGATGCAATGGACTATGCCACTACATGGGGATTTGTGGATGGCTTTTCTGATTCTCCAGATATCATTTCAGACAATTACGATATGCCGGTTTCTGATGTTGAGGAGAATTTGACATCCAGAGCAGATGTAGACTTTCAAGAAAATGCAGTTGAAAACGATATTATCAGGGAAGAAAAACGGAAACGTACCCATATCTATGATGAAGTAAGTATACTATTTAGGGATAATAATTTACACAATGTAAAAGTATGGAAAGAGTTTACCGATTCATCTGTTTTTCAGATATATCGCAAGGAACAATATTTTTATATCTGTATGAGATATTTTCTGCAAAAAAAGATATTATCTCAAAAATGTGCAAAGATTTTTTACAAAAAAATAGAATTTAAGAAATTGTATCTGGAAAATTTTGTTGATGATATAAAAGTGGTAGAGAATATAATTTGTCAGGATATGAAAGGCGAACGAAAGCAGAA
>CAMAMD010000178.1 GCA_945836785.1 uncultured Clostridium sp. | reverse complement strand
AGGGATATAATAGAAGAAAACAAGAAAGGAATATTTTGCAAGGGGGAATAAAATTTGAAAAACGAGGATAAGAGAAAGAACAACAGAAAAAGAAAATGCAGGCAGAAAATGTCTGCAGCCTTGCTTGTGCTTTTGCTGGGATTCACAGGCTGTGGAAGAGCGGACAGGGGTCAGATAGAGGAAGATATCTCGGAGGCGAGTGTAGGGACTGCAACGGATGCTGATGCTGCCATGGGCATTTCTATGGGCGAGATACCGGAGCATATTACATATGAGAAAATAAATGAAAGTAGTGGAAACTATAGTAAGGTGGATGCAGATGTAATTGTGCCTGATGTGACATCCTATAGTGTGTACGAGGAGAAAAAAATCGAGATAGATGATGATTATCTGAAAACGTTGGCTGGTAATTTATTTGATAATGGAGAATATGAGCAGATAAAGCCGGCATGGATGTGTACAGAGGAGGAGCTTGAAACGGAGCGGGCATATATTGATGTGCTTGCAAATGCATATAACCTGGATGAGTTTGCTGAAGGTTATGAGGGAGAAAAAGGTGATTTAGCATTTGCTTGTTTGCCGGATTGGTTGTATCAATTGTATTTTTACTATAACGAAGTGAATTATGATAGCAGTACCGAGGCAGAACTTACGGAAGAAAAATTAATATATAGATATGAAAATTCGTATGATGAAAATGGTGATACATATATGATAGACTGTGAGGCTTGTACTTTGCGGGGAAACGTGGATGGTAAGGAATGGATTCTTTATTATCAAAATACGCTTGATGATGATATGTGGTTATTTAAAACTGTGGATGGAAATGCTATTGTGGTTCAGGAAGGTTATACGAAAAATATGCTGGTACTTTCTTCTGTCGAGTCTGGAGCTGTTGGAGAGATAAGCAGCCAGGATAATTATCTGGATGCAAACAAGTATGGAGACAACATCAGTGATGAAGCGCAATGCAGACAGACGGTCTGTGATTTTGCTGAGAAGCTTGGGTTATCTGAAGATATGGAAATTGTTTGTGTGAATAATCGTGTCGTAACGGATGCAGATGGAAATAAAAATCTTAACGGATACAGGATGTATATGGCACCTGTGATAAATGGTGTACCAAATTATTTTAGCAATATGATGTGCCTTGAATCAGGTTCACAGTATGCTTATCAGGAATATATTGTATTTGATGTGTCTTCGGATGGGATAAGCAATGTTTATATCGCGGCTCAGTATGAAATTGGAGATTGTCTGGCAAAAGACGCAAATATGCTTACATTTGAACAGGTAGATATGATTGCACAGGAGCATATACAGGAAATCGTTGAGACACCGACTGAAGGAATCTCGAGTCACTATACGTTCGACAGGATACAGCTTGCGTATGCAACAGTGCAGTATGATGAGGGATATTCTTTGGTTCCGGTGTGGATGTACTATCTGAAATATGATAAGGAATACCTATATCATCAGGCGTGCTTTGGGATAAATGCATTAGATGGCAGTGTTTTTATTGCGTGTGGAAGCTATACTAATATGTTTTATTAAAAAAAGGGGTGTCGATGATGAATCATAAAAAGTGTTCGAAAGATAAAGGCATGAAGACAAAACTGCCCGAATTCTGTATATCTCTGATAATTGTAATGCTGATGATATCAGGGTGCAGTGATAAAACAGTGGAATATGTTACTGAGACTGCAATCGAAGAAAATGAAAATCAGGACGCAGGCAATACCATAAACGGGCAGGAAGGATGGAATGATGTTCCGGCTTCCATCAGCTATGTATTGGATGGAAATGGGGAGCATCCGACTTACAATGTAGATGCCAGTGTCAGTGCAGTGGGTATGGAGAATGCCGGAATCTATGATGTGGAGTTTGATGTAGTGGATGATGCGTATCTGAAGGTATTGGCAGATGTGATATTTGATGATGGAGAATATTATATCATGAAGCCGTATCATGCAAGCACGAAGGAGGAGCTTATTGCAGAACAGGAAAGACTGCAGGAGATTGGAGAGACAGCTGCCGCACATGTCGCAACTGCAGATACAGAAGAGAAAAATGATGATACTTTCGATGAAGAGAATTCCGGTGAGGAACAGTATCCGGCACCTGTTCAGAGAAGGCTGGATGCACTGGAGCAGGAGTTGAATACCGGGATGTACGATAATGAGGATCTGGTGAAGTATTATGGAGATGATGATATCATGCATAAATATGACAGCAGATGGCTGGATGATTATTCGGGAAATCTGCTCGGTTTTGGAATGCCTGATATATCTGAGAGAGGAACGGATTCAACGACATATATGGCGGGTACTCTGCGGGGCAATATTGATGGGAACGTATGTGAGTTGAATGCATGGACGATATCATGCCCGGCTGTTGCAGGCAGCAGGGGTCTGGAAAATTCACAGTCTGCATATACTGCGTACAGTGCGGTCTATAATCTGACATTTCTGGGGAATCCGGTAAGCATCTATCAGGAATGTGCACTTGATGATGAGAGTGAGGAACAATACGGACAGAATGTCTGTGACATAGAAGAGGCAGAGCAGAAAGCAGGGAATATGGTGACGAAACTGGGATTTTCCGATTATATGAAAGTGGATACGATTCATCTCCTGACAGATAGTGGTACTACTATGGCATTAGATGGATATTGTTTCCGCTATGTATATGCACCTGATGGTATACCGCTCAATTATCTGAATACACAATATGCAGATTATAAATATGGAGGTATCGATGAAGCTGATTCGTGGGTGAGTGTGTATGTAAATAGTGGTGGTATTGCATATGTATCGGTGAGCTGCCCGATAACAGTGAAAGGGGAAAAAGAAACAGAAAAATTGAAAGCATTTTCCGAAATTGATGCACTGGCACAGCTTGCATTGACAACGGAGAATCAATATATTGAGCCGGATATGACATGCAAGGTTTATGCAGTTAAGCTTGTATACGGAATCGTGACGGAGGATGAGGAAAGCCATTTGCTTCGTCCCATGTGGATATATTGTGCTGTGGATGACAGTGAGATAAATGTCAGCCATAAATGTGTGGTAGTGGCCGTTGATGCGGTGAATGGTAATATCATATTCTGCGGAGGACTTATGCCGCAGATGATGGAATATTTTCAATATTAAGATACAAAATTGATGCAATTTTTAAATACAATAAAAATATCAGATCTGATGGCAAGAATGATAAGAGAAAATATGTATGGATGAA
>CAMAMD010000177.1 GCA_945836785.1 uncultured Clostridium sp. | reverse complement strand
GGATATAATTGTCGAAAAAATTTTGGCTACAGCATACCTCCATCGGGTTGTCCTAAGCATAACAATATTTTCATAACCTGATATGCTCTCTCCGACAAGCATGTTGACAATCGGAAGTATACATACAATAGGTAATATAGTGTCTATAATACCGGAAAAAACAGATACATAGTACACATAAGATACTGTGACCATCAGCTTCCCGTCAAAATGATCCTTTAATTCATTTAACACGCCAAAGGCAAAGCAGGAAGCCACCAAAAATACACTGACCAGCATTTCAACACTGCATATGTTTTTTTTTATCTCCGCTCTTATCATATAAATCCCCACATATCACTCAATCATGCAACCATATTCAATGTCCAAAAAAACATTACCATAATCCTGAATTGAAAATCTGATAACAGGTATCAGATAATAATCTCCTTCTATCCCCTTTAGGATATATTCATACTGATATCCGGTTACTCTGCACACATTATCTTCCAATAAGGTTAAAAAGTAATCAAGCTTATTTACATAAGACTGTAAATAAGCATATAGCGTATCTGTACTTAAAGGTTTTTGTATATGTTTGATTTCAATTGCCCCCTCCGGAGCCTCTTCATATTCTATATTTGAATATAAACCATTTCCGCTATACTTATATAATGCCATTTTTGTCTCACATGGTTCAAGCTCCAAATCGCAAACAAATTGAATTTCTTCACTTGTCCCTGAATCAGCAGCAAAATACGAGCCTCCGCACCCGATAATAACACAACCTGTCAAAGCTATTATAACAAACAAAATACACATTCTCATTTTCATAGAAACCACCTGTGCATACAACTTATACATTACTTATTTCAATAAGGCTAGGGTGTCCAATTACCTTTTACCTTTTCACCATACGAATTATTTGAAGCAGTCAACATATTTAAATTAAATGTTTCGCCATAGTGATAAAAATTGTCATCATTCGATTGATATGATATGCTATAGTGTCCTGTGCTGCAAAAGCTTTGATCATAAGAGCGTGCCGCTCCTGTAGTGTATGCCCGGGTATAATATCCCGGATTAGAATACTCTAAAACATTAACCTGAGCATAACTATAATATGTATGTTTCGTTGCATTACCAGATATACCAGGAGACCCCTGTCCTTTGGCTAATAATTGGAAAGAATATGAGTAACCTGCGATTGATGCTTCAACATTAATACTCTGCATGAATAAACAAAACATAAATGCCAATAAAATCATACTCTTAAAAAATTTCTTAATTTTCATAATCAATCCCCCTTTTAATAAAAACAATATTTTAAACTGCGTCAAACATTTTTTATTCAAGCAGCTCATCAATTTGTTTTATGTGATAAACATTATTCTACCATATATTACATTTTTATACAACAAAAAATATCATTAGCATAAAACACTCTTATCGTAAAAATAACACAGGGAAATTGAAGAGTCTTTTCGTATCATGAAATCAAATTTTAGAAACCCCTTTATCACAATCCATTTTCATCCATTTTCGTAATCCTTTTAATGCATAATCTCCATGACTGCATTTTTCATTTTAGTTTCAAACAGTTCCCACTTTAATCCCTCGGTATTCCTGCCCCAATACACGGCATCGTACATACACACGGCATTATAATAACACAACATTAAACTGTCAGCCCGCTCCGCCGCATCCTCATCATCATAATAGGATGTAGCCAGGTAACCGACAGCCGCCTCATAGCATTCCACCACCTGCTCATAGGTCTCTGCACCCTCATCAAAGCCTGTATATTCCTCACACACGCCCTCATCCCGCAAGGTAAATAATTTTTCTATCTCCTCAGGTGCAGCATATAAATTTGGTGCAAGCTCTGTCTTTAATGTAAGGCCCAACGCCTGCTCAAATGCATATGCCGCCGCAATCACCGTCTCGTCATCATACGCACGTCCGGCAAACTCCAGCCCGCCGGGCAGACCATTTTCATCCACTCCCATAGGGACAGAAATGCCCGGCACACCCGCAGATGGCGGTATATACCAACCGTTGCTGTTGCTCCTCGCTACAGCACTGCTGTGACTTAAAACATTTCCCCACATAGTCGGATAAATCACCACATCCACATCATATCTGTCCATCGCCGAGGCAAATACAGGGCTATATCCTGCCACACTGCAATCATAGGCAGATGCCAGCGAAAAACTCATGTGCACAATCTCTGCACCGTTTTGTTCAAGCAACGCTACAGCATTATCAAACATATCATCAACGGAGCCTGTTGCCATATTTGCAATCGGATCCACTATACCAACCCGCATACCGACAAGTGCATTTTCGTCAAGTGCCATTGTATAATCCTGTTCAAAGCCCGTCATTGCCGACAAAATAATCGCCGCATCCTCCACAGTCTTTGCCATCGGTCCGGCCGTATCTCTGTCCGCAATCAGCGTCGTCATCCCTCCTGTAGAAAGCAGGCCTTTTGTGGGACGGATTCCGACCACACCGTTTGCCGAGGATGGTACACGGATTGAAGCATTTGTATCCGTGCCAATACAGATTGGTGCCAGCGATGCCGCTGCGGAAACCGCACTTCCCCCTGATGAGCCATAGGACGTTTTATCCAAATCAAACGCATTATTGACTCTTCCGAAATCGCTGATTGAATATTGCGAATGTTCGGCATACCGATCCATATTCGCTTTCGCCAGCACAATTGCTCCGGCATCTTTCAGTGATGCAATAACTTCCGCATCCTCCTCGGCTATATTATTTTGCATATAGCTATTACCATTTGTAGTCGGCATGCCCGCCACATCGATATTATCCTTCACAATGACCGGCAAGCCGAAAACCCGGCTTGTTCTTCCCGACTCTCTATAAATCCTGTCACATTCCCGTGCTTCCTCCACCGCTGTATCAGATACATAAGTGAGACATTCATACATCTCCGCATACGCCTCAATCCTGTCCAGATACAATAACATAATCTGCTCATAGGTCAGATACCCGTCATCCACTGCCTGCTGCAGCTCATCAATACTCATATCCGTGATATCAACCACTGCAAATGTAGTATACGCCTCATTTTGTACATCTTCTATTACGGATACATCAGATAGTTGCTGTTCTTCCGCATGTATTGTCACATTATTTATCGTATTCATCACAATCAAAAAAGCCATAAATAAAACAAATAATTTATGAGGTCTCATATTTCCACACTTTCTTCTTTTGTAGTTACATGAAATGCC
>CAMAMD010000176.1 GCA_945836785.1 uncultured Clostridium sp. | reverse complement strand
AAAACGGCTCCAACATTGTCCTCCTCAAGGTTCAGTACCATACCATATACATCACCCGGGAATTCAAGAAGTTCGCCCTGCATAGCATTTTCAAGACCATGAATACGCGCAATACCATCTGCGACCTGAATAACCGTTCCCACATCCGAGGTCTCAAGTTTTGTCTGATAATTTTTAATCTGCTCCTTGATAACGGAGCTGATCTCTTCCGGTTTCAAATTCATGGACAACGAACACCTTCTTTCCTTTTCGTATTATCTAACCCTGTGCCAGAGTCTTTGACATTTTCTCCAGCTTACTCTTTATGCTGCTGTCAACCACTCTGTCCTCTATTCGAATAACCAGACCACCTATTAATGACGCATCCACTGAAAAATGAATTTCCATGGAATTGTATGCCGTTGTCTCCAATAACTTCCTCTCGATAGCAGTCTTCTGACTGTCAGACAACACAACCGCGCTGGTTACATATGCGATACCGATATTCTTCTGCTTCTTCACACACCCGATAAAATATTCAAGGACCTGAACCAGATATCTGCTATGGCCTTTTTCCACAACCAGAACAAGCAATCCTGTCATATCACCTGACACCCGTCCGGCAAAGGTCTTCTCAATAATATCTTTCTTTTCTTCCTTGCTAATCTGCGGATGATCCAGAAGCTTAATCAGCTCATCATTTTCTTTTAATATCCCGATAAGCGCCTGTGCCTCCTCATAGAGTGCATCCAGCTTATTTTCCTCCATAGCCAGCTCAAAGAGCGCATTTCCATAGGTTGTATCTACTTGTTTAGCCATGTATCATCACCCATTTCTTTCAGAGTATCGTCGATAAGCTGTGCCTGTCCGGCATCATCCAGAGATGTTTCGACCAGCTTTCCTGCCATTGCAGTTGCAACACCGATAATCTCCTGTTTCACCTCATCCTTTACTCTGCTCTTTTCTAACTCTGCCTCCTGATTTGCCCTGGAGATAATCCGGGAAGCTTCCTCCTTGGCATCTGCGATGATATTTTCCTCATTCTTAACAGCTTTCTTTCTGGCTGCAGCAAGGATATCACCGGCCTCGGCATCTGCATTCTTTATCTTTTCGTCATATTCCGCCTTAAGCTTTGCTGCTTCGTCTCTGTCATTTGCCGCACTGGCAAGATCATTCTGAATCTTTGTCTGCCTGTCCTCCAGTACCTTTCTGACCGGATTAATCAGAACGTAAGACAAGAACAGAAATAACAAAAATACCGCAAATCCCTGAATCAGAACGTCAAAAAGCAACTGAGCATCCAAACCGAATATTCTGCCCGAGCTTGTCTCCTCCGTCAGAACAGCAACGCTGGCATTTATAAATGTACCAAATCCAGTACCTGTCACCGTTAATCCTCCTTTCGGTTTCATTATCTAATCACGAAACCTGATATTGTTCGAGCCGCCATATGGCGCCCGGCGTCTTATTTACCGAAAGGCTTAACGAACATAAGCAAGAGTGCAACTACAAGTCCGTACAGACCTGTTGTCTCTGCAACTGCCTGACCAAGCAACATAGTTGACATAATATCTCCCTTTGCCCCCGGGTTGCGACCTACGGCTGATGCACCGTAACCTGCTGCGATACCCTGACCAATACCAGGTCCGATACCGGAGCAAACCGCAATACCTGCACCGATTGCAGAACATGCACTAATTAATCCTTCAATATGAATCTCTGTCATTTTTTATTCCTCCATTTTTTAATATTGTTTGGGCTGTTAGCCCTCCACATTTCTCTTATCTGCTACAAATGTCATGGTCAACATACAGAATACATATGCCTGTATTGCCCCTGAAAATAAATCAAAGTAAACATGTAACGCCGACGGAATACCAAATTTACAGAAAATCGGAAGCATTCCATAATACAGCGCCATCATAACCGTACCGGCCATAATGTTACCAAACAAACGGAGCGACAACGATACCGGCGTCGCAAACTCGCTTATGACATTAATTGGGAAAAACAGAAAAATCGGTTCAAACAACGATTTAAACGCTCCCCACTTCTGATAACGGATTGCCGCATATTGTATCATCACAAAAGTAATAAGTGCGATACAAAGTGTAGTTCCATAATCAGCAGTCGGCGGTCTCAGTCCAAACAAACCGGATATGTTGGACAGTAAAACAAATACAAACAAAGCCCCAATATAATTGATATATTTTTTACCAGCCTTGCCCATAGCGCCATTCACGAAATTGAGCAATGTACTCACTGCAAGCTCAACACCCGTCGCAAACTTGCTTGGCACATCTCGCGTCTTCATCACACTCCGCCTTGCGGCTATCGCAAGCACCATGATCGTGACAAAAATTATGAGCGTGCAGACATGAGTCGTTGTGATATATACTGTCGTGCCAAAGAAATTAATGGGATACAATTCATGAATGTAGAAATCAGCCTCGCGATTGACCATATCAACTCCAATGGCTACACTACTCGTCATATGTCCACCCTCCTTCATATGTTATTTTTGTTTTATATCAAGAGTGTCATCCACTCCTGTATGCATATTTTCGTTTTGATTGCGGTTATTACGCCGGTCTTCCATCTTCCTGATATGCGGATTCAGATATGCCGATGTCTTCGGTGCAAGAAGTCCGATAACAACTCCGACAAAAGCCGTCCAGTGTATCATAATACCGGCAACCATCAGGCCAAGTCTGATTACAAGCCGCAAAAGCACTCTCACCGTCATAAATGATTTCGCACTTTTCGCCTGCATTTCCAAAGCCCTATCCAGGCAGTCATATACATTGAACATCATCAGGCAGGATGCGATTCCTCCTACAAGCAGAGCAACCTCATATATCCATACCGGCCGCATAAATACGGCACCTATCAACATAAATAAAACCACATGGATCAGGATTCCTATATATAATTCTTTTAATACTTTACGGCTTTCCATCATTATGTCCTATAAATTTTCTGATTAGAATATATGCTGAGCGAAATCCGGCTATCACACCCAGCACGATAAACCAAACCATCAGATGTGTACCGAAGTGTCTGTCTATCAAATATCCTATACCAATACACATAAATATCGCTGTCAACATAGTCAATCCTATCTGCATAATAAGATATATCATTCTCCAGACCTGATGATTTTTTTTATTCATCACTATAACACTCCATTTTCATGTACACGTAAATGTTATTATATATGATATTTACAACATTTTCAACAAAATATGCCGAGGTTTTATACAATTTTACGAAAATGTATTCCTTTTTTT
>CAMAMD010000175.1 GCA_945836785.1 uncultured Clostridium sp. | reverse complement strand
GCAATCCGTATCAGAATGTTCAGAACCAGGCTTATCAGAGCAATCCATATCAGAATGCCCAGAGCCAGCCTTATCGTATGCCACAGTCTTCTTCTCCTGCCAAGAAGAAAAAGAAATGGCCTTTGATCGCTGGTATCTCGGGAGGCGTCGCACTGATTGCCGCTGTTATAGCAATCGTAATTATATCCCAAAATAAGGTGCGTGATTATACCACAACAGGCGATACGACAGAACGAACATCTGAAACAACAACTGAGGAACCAACCACAGCAGAACCGATTATAAACAATGGGGACGGAACAAAAACAATTATGATGTATATCGTCGGTTCCAATCTGGAAAGCGACTATGGTGCAGCATCCGAGGATATCAGTGAAATACTCGATGCCGATTTCGATGATGAATCCATTCACTTTCTGATATATACAGGCGGAAGCTACAATTGGGACAACTCCGATATCCCGGAAGACGGAAACACAACTTTCCTTGTACAGGATGGAGAACTTGTAGAGCTGGAGCAGGACAGTGAAAAGAACATGGGTGATGCTGATACTCTGGCAGATTTTCTCACCTATGGATATGAAAACTATCCGGCAGAACAGTACAGTGTCATTCTGTGGAATCACGGTGGCGGTGCATTTTATGGTTTTGGATATGACGAACTGACCGATGACAGCCTGTCTCTCACGGAATTATCCGATGCCTTTGAGGCAAGTCCGTTCAGTGAAGATAACAAACTGGAATGGGTCGGCTTTGATGCCTGCTTGATGGCAACCGTAGAAACCGCAAATGCACTGAGTCCTTATGCAAATTACCTTGTAGCATCACAGGAGCCTGAACCATCATGGGGATGGGATTACAGTTTCCTAAGTGAAATAAGCGACTTATCAGGTGGTGAAGCAATC
Source organism: uncultured Clostridium sp. (assembly GCA_945836785.1). The sequence goes on along the minus strand of CAMAMD010000175.1, from coordinate 2,377 downwards.
GGAACCGAAATTGCAGATACTTATATCGAAACTACAGGAAATAATTTTTCGGCTTCACCATTTTCATATAGTGATATTACCATGTCTGTCTTGGATTTATCACAGACAGCAGCTGTAGAATCGGCAATTGACGGTCTGTTTTCACAGGCGAATGCATCCTTAAACGATGCAACATACACCAAGTATTCCCGTATCCGTTCTAACACCAAGGAGATAGCGTCGGAATACACCGGTGAATATTCCTATGACGTTGTTGATCTGATGGATTTAACGCAAAACATGAAGACGGAGTTTTTATCCGAATCCACAGCACTTGAAAATGCATTGTCAAATTTTATAGTATATAGCAACTCAAACGAAACAAAAGCAAACGGGGTATCCATATATTATCCGTATAATGCAAAGGAATATTCAAGCTACTATATACCGATGTATTACGAATTTGGTTTTGCAACAGGATACGCCGACTACATCTCAAATTTCGCAGCTCTGTTGACAGATTCCTCAACCCTGACTGCAGAATGGGATCCAACTACCATGATTCCGACAGCGAACGGCGACATGACTTTCACGCTCCAACTGACAGACGAGCAGGCTGAAAGCTGTCAAAATGCTTACTATGTAATTTCAAGAGCTGATACAGAACAACCCGGCAATTTTATCTTTGTAGCCATGAGCAATCAGGTCGAGTTGTCCGAATCCAATGCACTGACAGCTAATTTTGACGGACAGATTATCTACATGCAGAACGATACAACCTTCGACCAGTATGAAGTAATGTACACCGAACAGGAGTCAACTTCCGAATACACACGCTATCTCCTTTCAAGTATCCTGTACAATGATGACATTGAGGGAGATGATGCAATGTATGCATATTTTGTATTGGAAACCACACCGGATAATCCTCAGGGAGAAATTCTCGGTGCATACCCGATTGAAAATCTGATTGTAAGCGAGGGCAGTGAACTTTTCCCTGACCGTTACGAAATTGATATTAACGATTATCAGAATATTGCTTTCTGCTCAGCTTCTCATCAGTTTACCTCTAACGAGGATTTGACAAACTTTAATGAATCCGACTGGAGTGATGTAACCTTGTGGTATAACGCCCAGCCTATCAGCGAAGGATTCTCCACAACCATGAACGGCATGATACCTGATATACCATACTTCGGTATGTTTATCATCGAAGATTCTCAGGGTAACCGCCACTGCTCCAATCTGGTTCAGCTGCAATAGCATATCATAAAGAATCTTTCGCAATAAAATAATATGGCGTGAGTATATGTATAATTCGCAAAACACATATACTCACGCCATATTTATTTTATTGCGAAAGACCTTTTCTTATACTCTTGTACGTGCTGTACCTGCTGTTGAGGCTGCATTTTTATCTGCGTTCGGTGTTGCATCATATTTGTGTTTCAATTTGTCTATATCAGACTCATTTCGCATAACTCCCAAATGCGGCAATTCATAATGTCTGCCATTTGCCTCCAGAAAACGATATGCTATCATAAAAGTACTGTCATCAAACGCGGTAAGGTATCTCTGGTTGATTGCTTCAATACACTCATCCGTAGTTGTATATTTACCCGGATTAATATCACGGAATATCTGATCAAAGCTGTCCAGACATATTGTTTTCTGTAACTCAAAATCCGATGATACGGATTGAACCGGAAACGCATGCAAATATGCTCTCAGCCAGCCTGAATCTCCGCTATACCATTGGAACACCGAATCATACTCTCTGCTCATGTCATATATTTCACGCTCCCAGCAATTGGACATATAGGAGGCATCCACAATACGATCAATTTCCTTTTCGGTTAAATTTAAACCATATTTTTTGTTGAATTTCTCAATGATTTTTTTACGTTTCGGCACAGATCGGGTCAATCCCGTCACTGAAGTTCCGGTAGCCTTCGGTTTAGCCTGTTCCTGATAATGATTCTGGTAATATGTATAATCTGCTTTCTGGTCACGTGCTTTATCCTTACCCAGAGCTTTTCTGATAAGCCAGATAATGAATATAAGCGGTCCGAAAAAAATGCCAAATACAACGATAGCAGCTATGGACATTGACAATACAGACGGTAATGCTGAAGACAGAATACTGAGTATAATCAGTCCACCAATTATCTTTGGAATCTTATCCTGCAATGTTCTGTATATCTTCGGATTGTTCTTACCAAAAAAGCTATACCATATTATAAAAATAAACAAAATTGGCATAGTTCTTCCCTCTTATAAAATCCACATTTCCATGTGCGTTTACTCGTCCCTCTTACTGACTGCGTAAGTAAGAAAGGTCTTCGTAAAAAAATGCTAGCAAGCTGCATTTTTTTACTCATCCCAGTTATGATATACA
>CAMAMD010000174.1 GCA_945836785.1 uncultured Clostridium sp. | reverse complement strand
ACCTACTTATCTTATAGTATAATTACAGTATAGGATTCAGAGGCAGGCCATTCATATGGCTTATAATACGATGGAGGAATAGAAAATGGCAGTGATTGAGGAATTGATTCGTGAGGAAGCAACGGGAGCGCTTAGCTTTGGTAATTTCAAACTTCCTGAAAAGACAAAAAAGGATGGATTTAATTATAACGGAGACATTTATAAGATCAAGACATTTAAAGAAATCACAAAGCTGGAACGCAATGGCATGTTTGTATACGAGTCTGTTCCGGGTACTACCGTCCATGATTTCAGAGCAACAGATAAGGCTGTAAATCTGGTGGTTGAGGGTACGGAGGATTCTCAGGTTACGTTGGAACTTGAGGCAGAGAAAGAATACAAGATTCATATCGATAAGGTGTATGTTGGTAAAATGAAGACTAATCTTGGTGGCAAGTTGAATCTGAGTGTTGAGCTTGAACCGGACAAGTTGGTTGATATTTTGATTGAGAAAATGTAGGAGTTAGTCGTGGCAAAAGAAAAACAGGTATTTTTCTGTAAGGAATGTGGCTACGAATCTGCAAAATGGCAAGGTCAGTGTCCCGGGTGTCGTGCCTGGAACACGTTTGTTGAGGAAAAAGTAACTGTGGGCGCTCAGAAACGTTCTTCTGTAAGGAGGGATGCTGCAGCGCCTACAAGTATTTTAAAGGTTACGACTGCGGATGAGAGCCGGATGAAAACAAATATAAATGAATTAGACAGAGTTCTGGGAGGCGGTATTGTAAAAGGCTCTCTTGTTTTGGTTGGCGGAGATCCGGGAATCGGTAAATCGACACTTCTGTTGCAGATGTGCAGAAATCTGGTTCACACGGGGACGCAGGTATTGTATGTATCAGGCGAGGAATCTCTGGCACAGATTAAGATGCGTGCAGAACGGATAGGAACATTTGAGAAGGATATGCTATTGCTCTGTGATAATGATATGGATAACATTTCATCCGCTATACAGAAAAGCAATGCATCGGTTGTGATAATAGATTCAATCCAGACAATGGTGGTTGAGGAGGTTGGAACGGCACCCGGAACCGTAACACAGGTTCGAGAGGTGACTGCACGTCTGATGCAGCTTGCAAAACAGGAAGAGATTGCTATTTTTATCGTTGGACATGTGACCAAGGAAGGTACCGTAGCCGGACCAAGAACGCTGGAACACATGGTGGACTCCGTTTTGTATTTTGAGGGCGACAATAACAATGGGTTCCGTATGCTCCGGGGGATCAAAAACAGGTTTGGTTCCACAAATGAAATTGGTGTATTTACGATGACTGAGGCTGGTCTTGAGGAAGTGGATAATCCGTCTCAGATGATGCTTAACGGCAGACCACAGGGGGTTCCGGGTTCGGTGGTCGTGTCTTCTGTCGAGGGAACAAGACCGATTCTGGTGGAGTTACAGGCGTTGGTGTGTCAGACAAATTTTAATATGCCAAGAAGGACTTCTGTGGGAGTGGATTATAACCGTGTGAATTTGATTATGGCAGTTTTAGAGAAACGTGTGGGGATGAACCTATGGGGATATGATGCCTATGTCAGTATCGCCGGCGGTATGAGAATCAGTGATCCGGCGATAGATTTGGGTATTGCCTGTGCCATTGCGTCCAGCATGAATAATAAACCGCTTGGAGATGACGTTATGATTATAGGAGAAATTGGTCTGGCCGGGGAGATACGAGGGGTAACGAATGTTATGCAAAGGGTAAAAGAGGCGGACAAGATGGGGCTGCATACCTGTGTGATTCCGAAATCGAATTATGACAAAGGTATGGATAAGCTTGGAATTCGCATTGTCTGTGTCAGTACGCTTGCCGAGGCACTGTCGGTTGTGTAGCAGAGAAGATAATGATGTAATCCAATAGAACTTTGGAGTGATATGCACAATTTATACAATGATTACTTTGAAATGTTGTGAATGATTTGAAAGAAAATGATTGAATATGACTGAAAATGATGGAATCATGATTACAGCTTAAGGTTGAAAAGGAGGATTGCAATATGGGCAATTATCGTTGGGCAGTGTTAGGCTGTGGTGTGATAGCAAATCAATTAGCACAGGCTATGGAAAACAAAGGTCGGAAGTTGTATGCAATTGCGAACCGAACATATAGCAAGGCTGAAGCCTTTGCAAAACAATATGGTGTTGAAAAAGTATATGAAAACATAGACCAGTTATTTGAAGATAAAAATGTAGATATCGTGTTTATCTCTACACCGCATAATACCCATATGCAGTTTATGCGGAAAGCACTCAAGGCAGGAAAACATGTATTGTGTGAAAAATCAATCACCCTGAACAGTGCAGAGCTTCAGGAGGCGATAGAACTTGCCGAGGAGAAACATGTTGTTCTGGCGGAGGCTATGACTATTTATCATATGCCGGTTTACAAGAAACTAAACGAGATTATCAAATCGGGAAAACTCGGTTCGTTGAAATTAATACAGATGAACTTCGGAAGCTACAAAGAATATGATATGCGTAATCGATTTTTTAATCGCAATCTGGCGGGCGGTGCTATGCTGGATATCGGGGTTTATGCACTGTCCTTTGTAAGATGGTTTATGACTTCAAAACCGGACGAAATACTGTCACAGGTAAAATATGCACCAACCGGGGTTGATGAGCAGGCAAGTATACTTCTAAAAAATAAGGAAGAAGAAATGGCAACGGTCATTTTATCATTGCATGCAAAACAACCGAAAAGGGGAACCATTTCTTTTGAAAAGGGTTATGTTGAATTGTACGAGTATCCCCGTGGCGATGAGGCAGTGATAACGTATGTTGAGAATGGACAGATTGAGACAGTGAAAGCAGGAGACACAAACGATGCTCTTTCCTATGAGGTTGAAGATATGGAAGCGGCAATTGACGGCAGGACAGAGCTTATGTGTCTGGAATACACGAAAGACGTTATGGACATCATGACGCAGATACGAAAAGAGTGGGGCATGAAGTATCCGGAAGAGGAAAATCAAGCGTAGATTTCAAAGGATAAATCTGTATAAATATGGGTAAGAAAAATATTTTGTAAAATTACAAAATAGTAATTGACAATCCAAAATAGAAATGGTATATTAAACAAGCTGTCGCGAAAAAAGACTGACAAGAAAACTTAAAATAAATCAAAAAAAGTGTTGACAGAACAACATGAAAATGATATTATTTAGAAGTTGTCGCGAAAAACGGCAGAACATAAAAAAAAGGAACCTTTGACAAATTAATATCATGTTAACCCTGAAAATTCTTTAAGAGATTTTT
>CAMAMD010000173.1 GCA_945836785.1 uncultured Clostridium sp. | reverse complement strand
GAGAGATATGGCAGAACATGGAAAGATCGACGGCAAGATTGTAGAGTATCTGGAAAATGTATTGGTGAATGCGGAGGAAAGGTAACACAGTAGAAATGAATTATATTATACTTGATCTGGAATGGAATCAAAGCAGCACCGGGGAAGAAGAGGTCAGTAAGATCCTTCCTTTTGAAATTATAGAAATCGGTGCCATTAAATTGAATAACAGTCTTAAAATGATTGACGAGTTCAGTGAACTGGTGAAACCTCAGGTTTATCATGAAATGCACCGTATTACCAGTAAATTAATTCATTTGCAGATGAATCAGCTTCAGCAGGGCAATTTTTTCCCGGAAGTGATGAAGCAATTTCAGGATTGGTGTGGTGACGATTATATCTTTTGTACCTGGGGACCTCTTGATTTGGTAGAGTTACAGAGGAATATCAGATATTATGGATTGGAACCGCTTGCAGACGGACCGTTCAAATATTTGGATGTGCAGAAGCTGTTTAGTATTGCCTATGAAGACAGGAAATCAAGGAGAACACTGGAATATGCCATTGATTTTCTGAATATCGAGAAAGACATTCCTTTCCATAGAGCATTTAGTGACGCTTATTATACTGCTAAAGTGTTAGCCCGTCTGGAAGAAAAAGTATTGTCTAATTATTCTTATGACGTATTTCATCTTCCGAAAGATAAAGAATCAGAAGTGCATGTCATATTTGATGATTATGCGAAATATATATCCCGTGGTTTTGCAGATAAGACAGAAGCTATCGCGGATAAAACAGTGATGGGAACGAAATGCTACCTGTGCCATAAAGGACTTCGTAAGAAAATCCGTTGGTTTACTCCTAACGGAAAACATTATTACAGTGTGTCATATTGTGATAAACATGGTTTTATGAAATCCAAAGTCCGTATTCGCAAATCAGAGGATGATATGATATATGTTGTGAAAACAGATAAGTTTATCACAGAAGAAGAAGTGTCCGATATTCGCAACAGGCAGGAAAAATCCAAACAGCAGAGGAAAGAAAGAAGGGCGCTGAAAAAAAACAGCAATAAGGATTAAAAGTCAAAATCATCAAAATCGGACTGAATACGGGCTCTTCTGCGCTGTTTGCGTTTTACCCTGTTCTTTCTGCGTTTAGCATTTTTACTATTTATAACAAGTGCCCGTAAAACAAATAATATAATGATTAATGCAGCAAAAATGAGGATCATGATAAGAACTTTTTTGACATTGATAAAGATAGTATTCTGTTCCTCAACTTTTTCTGCTTCTGTGTCGGTTTTTTCCACACTGATATCCGTGGTTTTCATATTTGTATCGAAATCATAGGTGGAAGCGCTGTTGTCAGCCAGGTTCAGATAAGCGTTTCCAACATAAGTGTCCTGATAGGAATACAGAATCTGAGCGACACAGTTCTCTCCGGAAACACTATAATCTATTTCTGAATCCAGGTCGTCAAAATCAATAGTATTCGGAACAATAACACAGCTTTCAGTGTCTATCGATAAAATGGGTTTGGAGTTTCCGAAGATATCATTGCCAATCTGCAAATACCCGGTTGTATCTATATTATAGTCCTCTTCATTCTCCGAAATATTCATAGCCTGAAAATTGTGAAATCCGTAATCAAATAATTCTACCGTATCTGTGAACTGGGCAGGAGATTCTTCTTTAAAAACAACACAGATAAGCTTCATACCGTTCTGTTCCGCGCAGGTAACAAGTGTTTGTCTGGCTTCATCGGTGTATCCGGTTTTACCGCCGCGAATACCGTCATATGCAATCTCACCGGTAATTAATTTATGCTTGTTGTTCAGATAGAAATCATCCGGCTGGGTAGCTGTAGGTTCAAAATGATAGCGTGCAGTATTACCGATTTTGCAAAGCATTTCATCCTGAAAAAAGGCGCGGGAAATCAAAGCCAGATCATAAGCAGTCGTATAATGGCTGTCGTCGTATAGACCATTTGTATTAACGAAATGAGTATTGGTACAGCCAAGCTGTGCAGCGCGTTCATTCATCATGTTAACAAAATCGTCGATAGAGCCGGAGATATGTTCAGCCAGTGCATTGGCTACTTCATTGGCGGACCCTACCAGTATACCATAAAGACACTGCTCCATAGTAATAGATTCACCTACATCCATACCCATGTTGGAACCGTCTGCGGGAACGCTGAAAACAGCGCTTTTAGAAAACTCCACCATATCATCCAGATTACCGTTTTCTCTTGCCAGAAGACAGGTCATAATCTTTGTTGTACTGGCCGGATATAGTTTTTCATTAATATTTTTGGCATAGAGGATGGCGCCGGTATCGGCATCCATAAGAATCGCAGCCTGTGCACTGACCTGAGGACCTACCGGCCAGTTATCAATTTCGTTAGATTGAATGGTAAGAGATTTTCGTGCTTCCGCCTCAGCCGCCAATTCTTCCGATGTGGCATAGACAGTGAGCGTATCGGCAGCTATGCCGCCAAGGAATACAGAGGCAGCCAGGAACAGGCAAGCCAAAGATTTCCCTTTAGATTTTATTATAGAAAAGAGCATAGTCTTATAACCTTTCTGTTATAATAGCAGTATATGTCAAAACATAATATCTTATGAAAAGGATATCATATGTATATTTCCGTTTAGTCGTTCCATATAATCATACACTATTTTAGAGAAAAACTGTAGCGAATTCACAAAAAATACAGAATCTAATGCTGTATAGGGTCTATGCTAAAAATATAAAATGGTGTAAAATGAATACGGAAATCCAATAAAGGTGATTGAGTAAATAAAATTATTAATACTATAATAGAAGCAGAAAGACAAGAGACTAAAATATGAGACTTCGTAATGTGACCGGTTCCAGAGAAGTAATTGCGGAAAGCAGCTATGTTATTCATGAACCGCAGACTCGGAAGGGAAAATGGCATGAAATATTCGGGAATAATCACCCGATCCGCATCGAGATAGGCATGGGAAAAGGCCGGTTTATCATGGATCTGGCGAGAATGAATCCGGATATTAATTATGTAGGTATTGAGAAATATTCCAGTGTATTGATTCGCGGTATACAGAAAATGGAAGCAGATCCACTGCCAAATCTGTATTTTATCCGAATGGATGCAGAGGAGATCACATCTATATTTGACAAAGGCGAAGTGGACCGGATATACCTGAATTTTTCCGATCCCTGGCCCAAGGACAGACATGCCAAGAGGAGATTACCGTCCCGTGAATTTTTACAGCGATATAATGAAATACTAGTACCGGATGGTGTTATAGAGTTTAAAACGGACAATCA
>CAMAMD010000172.1 GCA_945836785.1 uncultured Clostridium sp. | reverse complement strand
AATGAAGAAAATATTTGGATTTGTTGTATTAGTAGCTGGATTTATGATGTTGTTTGGAACCGGAGTATGTGCTGCCACAACGTATAAGTATGAAATTGCTAATCAGGATTTTACTAAGGCATATACGAATAGAAGTTATTATTACGGCAATATGTCTTGTGAATACAAACCCGGAAGCGGAAGCCTATGGTGGAAAGAATATGCAAGAACCAGAACCGGTGAATTTATGTTGATTAATGGGAAGGGTTATGTTGCGAGCACAATTATTGCAGTGAACGGCAGCACAAAACATACATATCTTGGCATATCTGCAGCTGCCGGCGGATGGACTTATTGCAGCTGGGCATCGGTGAACGACCAGGATTATGCTAAAGGTGCGGTTCATTATGCGGATGTTAGAAATCAAGATGGAAGTATTGCAAAGATATATACAGTGGATGTAAATTGATATGAAATACTTATTTATTATTTTTAAAAGAATAGTCAGTTGTATATGCAGAAGAAAAATGCTGGCGGCGTTGTATGCCGTCAGCTATATTCTGATTGTTATGATTTTTTTGTTTATATATAACAATTTCTCTCCGATTGCTACCTATATCGGTAAAAATGAGGATGTTAACCGGTACTATGAATTTGAAGTTGAAGCATCGGACAATAATATTTCTGAGGTGATGTCGGCTCTTGAAAAATACAGTCCCGAATATATTGTTTTTTCGCATTATTCGGATGAATTTGTGATATCGTCATACTATCAGGACAGAATAATGAATGATACAGTCGGGGGCAGAATTGATATATCAGGAAATGATGGTACCAAAATAGTGGTTCCCGAGAGGACCGAGAAATTCGGATACAGACCCGACACTGTAACGATTGAAAATCAGGTCATGACGGTTGTTGGGTGGAACGCGTCCAACAAAGCCTGCACCGTTTCGGTAGAGGGTTATATTCAGAATAAGTATACTACCAATCATATTGAAGTCTTCCTTACTAATGTTTTACCCCGTGGGAAAAGTAACAGCCTGCTTAATGAAATATCATCGGCATACCAGGTTATGTCATGCAGAATACCTGAGCAGATGTATGAAAAAAGTATAACGGATAATAAAATCGTTTTACTGTGTATAACCGTCGGGTTCATGAATATTATGATAATATTCGGACTTTTGGCAGGTTACATAGTCAAAACCGAGGTCACTGATAATAATATCATGAGGCTTGTCGGAGCAACACGGGCAGACTTAATTGCAATAAATTTCGGAGAGCAATTCGTTATTAATCTGATTTTGTCTGTAGTGGCGGCGGTATTACATTTCGCTTTGTTCAACAGTATTTTGGAACCGTTAAATTATTATAGGGATATTTCAATGGGACCGGGGGACTATATGATGATAATTATGCTTACGACAATAGGCGCTTTTTGTATTACGGCACCATATATTGCGAGACTTTTGATAAAAAATCCGCTTAACCGCAGAAAGGCATACTTATGATTAAATTGATATATCAATTACATGGATTTCTTGGCAGAATAAGAAAAATGCTTATTGTTCATTCTATCATAACATTTGTAATTGCGCTGATTTTTATGCTGATGTCGGGGTATTACAGGCATGAAACAAAAGATATTGAACTGATGAAAAAATCCGGTCTGATTGACGCAGACTATTTTATGCAATATACGGTGGATTTCACAATGTCAGATACATTAAGCTTTGCAAAGGAATTGATGAAATGTGACGGAGTGGAATCTGTGATTTGCAGCAATACGGATGAAAGTTATGGTATGAGATTCGCTGTTTCATCCGACTTTATGTTTCCTGCCGATTTAATAAATGAAGACATTTTTACGACAATTCCCCAAGTTGACCCGGATGAATTCTCGGAGGATGACATGGTATACCCCAATTTTTATGTGATATACCAAGATACAGCTGATGATGTCCAACGCGGGAATGTAAGAGACAAGCTTCAATCCAACGGCTATTATGTGCCGGTTCGTGAAGTGATAGATAATAAGGACAAGACAACATTAAGCGAAATAAGAAAGGAATTGTGCATTCCCTTTATTCTGGTCGGCGTGGCTTTTTTCACAAGTGTGGTAATTTCCATGTTGATTATGAATATAAAAATGCAGGACATTGCGATTTACGGACTGTGCGGTATTTCAAGGTTGAAACTTTTGCTTGTTGGAATTTTGTCCTTCTTAATCCCATTGCTCATCCCCTGTGCGCTTATATATGTTTTCGTGAACTATTACATAGATATCTTTGCGTTTCTGGGGGTTGACTGCAGCAATTGGAATATGGAACTGGGGCTGCAGGAACAAGTGAAGGGAATACTGATTTTTGCAGTATCACTATTGCTTTCAGGAATCGTGCAGACAATTTTTATATACAAAGGAACACCAATTGATGTTTATAGGAGTAATAGAGAATGATTGAATGTAAAGGAATTAAGAAAAGTTATAAACAGGGGAAAAATGTAAACAGGGTGCTCAAGGACATCAATCTTAACATTGGTGATGGTGAGATGGTTGCTATTCTGGGAAAATCGGGCTCCGGAAAAAGTACATTGCTTAATATTATGGGGACTCTTGATGTGCCTGATGCGGGAGAAATTCTGTTTGACGGAGTTCACCTGGAAAAAATGAATGATGGAAAGAGAAGCAAAATGAGAAACACCCGGATTGGGTTTGTTATGCAGGATTATGCACTTTTGAACTATCAATCTGTTTTGTACAATATCATGCTCCCTCTCTTTTTTTCGGGCTGTACATTTAGCAAAATGAAAAAGAAAGCATATGAAGTTGCGGAACAGGTTGGGATAGAGGACCTTTTGCAACAAAAAGCCATTAATATTTCCGGAGGAGAAAGGCAGCGCGTGGCAATAGCAAGAGCACTTATCATTGAACCGAAAGTAATATTGGCCGATGAGCCGACGGGTGCACTCGACGTCAATACATCAAAGGAAATAACAGATGTGTTCAGAAAAATTAATTCAGCAGGGACAACAATTGTTATTGTTACACATGATATTAATGTTGCAGAGAGCTGCGATAGGATTGTCTCGATTGTTGACGGCGTAATTCAGGTGTAGAGACAATTAGGTATTCACTCTAGAGGTGTATCATTTTACGAATGAAGTATTGACATATAATGACTGAGGTGATACAATCATCATATAACCTTACACATTATTATATGAGGAGGAGAACATGAAAAAGATTCCAGGAAAGCTTGCATTGCTGTGTGTTATGCTTACTGTTTTGACCGGAACATTATCGGGGTGTAATAGTGTAGA
>CAMAMD010000171.1 GCA_945836785.1 uncultured Clostridium sp. | reverse complement strand
ATGTGGCAGTTTTATCTATGACAAATATTAAATTGAAAGTGAATATTTCCGCATCCAGTAATCAATCTGCAGCAGATAGGCTATCATCTGTGGCCCTGCCATCAGTTGTCCGTACCATGGTTTTCCATATTCCTTTGGTTGGGACAGGAATTGTTCCACTACCGGAAGATTCAGGTAGCTGCGCAATGGAGATGCTGAATCCGATAATACTTCACGCAGTCTGTTAACAAGTATTTCTTCATATTTTGGATGATAGGTTTTCGGGTATGGGTTTTTTGGTCTGTTTAAGATACTGTCAGGCAGAAGCCCTTTGGCGGCATTCCGAAGTAGACTTTTCGGTACATTGTCTACGGATTTCATCTCCCAGGGTACGTTGAATACATAATCCACGATACGATAGTCTGCAAACGGGACACGAGCCTCTAATCCATTATGCATGGAGGTTCTGTCCATACGGTCGAGCAGTGTTTGCATAAACCAGCGTATATTCAGGTATGATATGCGTCGTCTGCTTGTTTCGAGCTCATTTTCTTCAGGCAGGATATCAACCTCTGCTATGGAATTTTCATATGCATTTGCAATATATTGTTCCATGTGTAAAGCTGCGGCAAATTCCGGATTCAGCAGGGATTTCCTGAAACTGATGTCGCGCATCCACGGAAAGGTTCCCGCATGAATCATTTCTTTTTTATGAAACCACGGATATCCGCCGAATATTTCATCTGCACATTCTCCTGTCAGGGCTACCTTATGGTTTCTGGCAACCTCTCCGCAGAAGTAAAGAAGCGAGGAATCCACATCAGCCATGGTAGGCAGACAGCGCGAATCAACAGAATCGTCAAGCAAATCGGCCAGCATATCATATCGGCAGGTCAGATAGGTGTGGTTGGTATGCAGATAATCTTTCATGATATCAACATACGGACGATCCTGACTTGGCTGAAAGCTGTTCGCCTGAAAATGGATAGCATTATCCTCATAGTCAAATGAGTATGTGTCAAGAATGGTGTCATTTGACATATTTTTGCAGCAAATGGCTGTGACGAGAGAAGAATCTATCCCACCTGACAAAAAAGTACAGATTGGGACATCGGATATCATCTGCATCCGCACACTGTCCATAAGAAGAAAACGGGTTTTTTCTATTGTTTCTTCATAGCTGTCGGTATGGGGATAGCTTTTTATTCTGTAGTATAATCTGCGTGTAACTTTCTCGGGTGTGCAGACGATATACTCTCCCGGGAGGACTTCTTTTATACCGGAGAAAACACCGCATCCGTAGGTTTTGGCCGGCCCGATTGTAAATATTTCATTAAATCCGTTGATGTCCAGGCGAGGGCGTACACGCGGATATTCAAATAGAGTATCTATTCTGGAGGCAAATACAATAGTTTTTTCAATTTCCGTGTAATAGAGAGGTTTTATACCAAAGTGATCTCTGAACAGATAGAGTGTATTTCGATTTTCATCATATATGGCAATGGCAAATATACCATTCATATGTGTTACAAAATCTGCTCCCCAATGGATAAAGGCATTTGCAATGACCTCTGTATCGGATTTTGTATTGAAAGAGAATCCAAGTCCGGTCAATTCTGTTCTGATTTCACGATGATTGTATATTTCACCATTGTAAACTATATGATAATGATTTCCCTGATAAGTTATTTTCATAGGCTGCTTGCCCGTATCCAGGTCAATGATAGAAAGTCTGGTATGGGCAAGACAGCAGGAACCGATGATGGAGTACCCCTGATCGTCGGGGCCGCGCATCTTCATGGTCCGTATCATATTGCCGAGTATCTTGAAATTACTCTTTGGATTATCGGAATACTGAAGTTTTGGATTGTAATAACCGGCTATACCGCACATAATAACCCTCGAAAATGCATTTATTATATTGTATTCAAGTAGACGAACTCTGTCACAGGATAATAATTTTATTCATAAATCTCTATCAGAAAAATATAATGTAGTAATAAAATATGCGAGTTATATATGAAAAAAATAATTTGTACTTTATTATGCACAGCTTTACTTTTGTTATACTGCATGCCTGTATGTGCAACAGAATATCCTGATGATATTGATTCTGCCGATATGGAGGCGTCAGCATCGGACGCAACAGCATCGGATGCATATGTGGCAACTGCCGCCCCTGATGCGGGTGCTTTACTGGACTTACAGTCACAATCTGCGATTTTAATGGAAGTGTCCAGTGGACAGATTATATGTGAGAAAAATCCGGATGAACAGCTAAGACCTGCATCTGTTACAAAAGTCATGACATTACTGCTCATTTTCGAAGAGATTGAAGCGGGAAATATGAGTCTGGATGATATTGTCACTGTCACGGAGCATGCGGCATCTATGGGCGGCTCCCAATGCTTTTTTGAGGCGGGGGAACAGCAGACGGTACGGGATATGATTAAATGTATTGAGGTTGCATCGGGGAATGATGCGGCAGTAGCGATGGCAGAGCATATTGCAGGCAGCGAACAGGCTTTTGTTGATATGATGAATAAACGTGCCCAGGAGCTTGGAATGGTGAATACACATTTTGAAAATGCCTGTGGGTTGGAAGCAGAAGGTCATCTGACGACAGCACGTGATATTGCTATCATGTCCAGAGAGCTTTTACTGAATCATCCTGAAATCAAAGAATATTCGACTATATGGATGGATTCCATCATTCACAAAACAGCAAGGGGAGAATCACAATTTGACCTTGCAAATACAAATAAGTTTTTGAATCAATATACTGGTGCGACGGGATTGAAAACCGGTTATACCTCTCAGGCAAAGTATTGCATGTCGGCATCAGCCAGCCGTAACGGTGTAGAACTGGTTGCCGTAATCATGGGAGCAGAGACAAAGGAAATACGAAACAGTGAGGCCTGCAAGCTTCTTGATTATGGATATTCCCGTTGTAAAACCTACACGGATGCAGATGTTCTTCCAGATGATTTCCAGGTAAAGGTCCTTCGCGGAACAGAGAAATATATTCCCTATTCGGACTGTGCGTCACATGAAATAGTTCTTGTTGATAAAAATCCGGAAGAGGTTGAGAAAAAGGTGATTCCATATACAAACCTGGAAGCACCGATTCATGAAGGTGATATTATAGGTGCTGTTCAATACAGCTATCAGGGATATCTGATAGATGAGGTACATATATATGCTTCATGTGATGTAGAAGAGCTGTCATTTTTGTATAGTCTGAAACAGATAGCAGGTAAATTATTTATGGCAAAATAGAGTAATATATTATATAATCATATTTATATTATGGTATCGGAAATCTGTACCTCGTCAAACATGTAGACAACAGGAG
>CAMAMD010000170.1 GCA_945836785.1 uncultured Clostridium sp. | reverse complement strand
TTGCTACCACGGCCGGTTGTGTTCCTGTATTGAAAAGTGTTGCAGAAGATGCAAATTCCGCATGGCGTGGATTTACAGGAATAAAGGGAAACGAATTAAATCACGGAGCTTTCATTGCCGACAGTGATAGAGATTTGTATCTGAATGTATTTGATCGCAAAGATCCTCGTTTGTCATCTACACTTTTAAGATATATGCAGGATTGTTCTTATGCATGCATGCATAAAGATTTTAACGGTCGTGGCAGTATATCGGGAGCTACATCTTTTTATCAGAAAAAGATTAACGAAGAGAAGTTTATTGGTTAAAGGCGGTGAATGCAATGCGAGCAACTTTACGTAAGAAAAGCTTGAATGGTGGGGCGTGGATTGGATATGTTCTGATTGCGCCTTGCATGATCGGTATAATTATTTTTAACTTTATTCCGATGGCAATGTCACTTTTTTACAGCTTTTCTACTTACGATATAATTAACCCGCCTCGTAACTTTGGATTTCATAATTATGTGAATGTATTTACCAATGTTATATTGAGGGATAAATTTATGAAATCTTTGCTCCATACCGGAGAATATCTCATATTCAGTATTATAATCGGGTTGGTTTTATCTTTTCTGTTGGCGCTGTTTTTGAATCAGAAACTTAGAGGAATGTCAGTATACAGAGTTTTGTATTATCTGCCTAATTTGTTGCCACCGGTATGTTCGGCTATTGTATGGGCTGATATTACTCATCCTTTGTATGGACTGGGAAATTCTTTACTTAATTCTATGGGGCTTCCTTCGTACTCTTTTTATTCTGATCCGAGTACGGCAATGCCTACTTTCCTGATGCTGAGCCTTTGGGGGTTAGGTGGCGGTCTGATGCTTTGGATTGCACAATTTCAGAATATTCCTGACGCATTGTATGAAGCAGCAGATATTGAAGGTGCGAATGCGTTTAAAAAGTGTATTAATATTACAATACCGATGAGCACACCGACTATATTCTATACATTAATTAACAGTATTATTGCGGGATTGCAGGTGTTCGGACCTTATCTGATCACAGGTGCAGGACCTGACGATTCACTCTTGTTTTTTGTAACGAATATATTTATTAATCACCGTGAGTTC
Organism: uncultured Clostridium sp.; assembly: GCA_945836785.1. Next base: position 2,232 of record CAMAMD010000170.1, on the reverse strand, counting down.
AATATGGGACTTGCCTGCGCTCTCAGCTGGATGTTGTTCTTAGTAATTGCATTATTGACGTTCATATTGTTTCGCAAGAGCAAGTGGGTATTTTACGGAGAGGATATATAATGGATACAGTAAATTATCGCAGACACAAGGTGCATAACATACGTAAAACCGTAATTGTTATTTTGCGTCATTGCATTATCAGCCTGCTTGCGTTGTTTTTCCTTCTTCCGATTATTGTGCTTTTGACTCGTTCGGTAATGAGTCCTGATGATATTTATCAGGTTCCTACTCTTCTGTTTCCGACGAAACTGGATTTTTCCGGTTATACGAAGGCTTTTGATGATCAGATTCTGAGTTATTTATGGAACACGATAATCGTAGTAGGGGTAAATACGGTATTCGTACCGTTGACCTGCCTGATGTGCGGTTATGGATTTACAAAAGTGCGTTTTCCCGGTCGTGGAATCTGTTTTTCATTGTTATTAAGCACAATCATGATTCCCGGGATCGCTATGCAAATTCCGCTTTATATCGTTTACTATCATCTTGGCCTTACTAATTCGCTGTGGCCACTGATGATTACGGCATTTTTTGGTGGTGGCGCAATGAGTATCTTTTTCATGCGTCAGTATTTAAAGGGCATTCCGGATTCTATTCTGGAAGCAGCACGTGTGGACGGAGCTAATGCATTTATTATTATGTTCAAGATTATGCTTCCGTTAGCACGTCCGGTGGTAGTACTTACGGCAGTCAATGTTTTTATCGGACAATATAATGACTATGGTACTCCGCTTATATATATATGGAATGAGAAATATTATACTCTTTCAGTAGGGTTATATTACAAGTATCTGGCACCCGGTGCGCAAAGCATAGATGCAAATGTGCAATATGCCGCCGGCGTCATGGTAATGCTCCCATTGGTTGTAATATTTGCTTTTTTCCAAAAACAACTTATTAATGGTATTGTTACCAGTGGAATGAAATTATAGGATGGAAGGCTATTAATATGAATGACAGTAAGTGGATCGGTTTTTACACGGATCCATCCTACGATGAAAGTGTGAGTGATCGTAAATTCGGTGCTCCGGCAATGTATGTTTATAAAAAATTTGATATTTGGAAAGCTGTGCGTCGTGCTACGTTGGAATGTAGTGCTTTGGGTGTTTATGTGGCATATGTAAACGGCAATGCAGTGGAGAGTTTCCTTGAACCGGGCTTTACTGATTATAACAAAAGAATTTACAGCCGTAAATTTGATGTTACATCATTGCTTATAGGTGGTAAAAATGCTTTTGGTGCGTGTGTCGGAGATGGTTGGTACACAGGCAATGTAGCTATGGTGCGCAGACAGCGTTTTGGGAAATATCCTCTTCGCTTTGCGGCTAGATTGGAAATCGAATATCGTGACGGAGAAGTACAGGTAATAGGAACAGACGAGAGCTGGAGTGGAACTACGGGTGCGGTGCGTGAAAATGATATTCTCAACGGTGAGAAACGTGATTTTCGCTTGGCACACAACAACATTTTTACAGCAAATTATCCTGATTGTGGTAAGGTAGAACAAACAGAATATCCGGTTTTACCACAGCCAAGTGATTTTGAACCTGTTGAACTTTGTGAAAAATTTAAGCCTAGATATATTAAACGTAGCGAAAGAGATGCTCTTGTTGATTTCGGACAGAATATGGCAGGTGTTTTACACCTCAGGGTAAAGGGAAAAGCAGGAACTTGTGTGACATTACGTCACGGTGAGATGCTTGATAATGATGGCAATCTTTATACGGAAAATCTGCGTTCTGCTTTAAGTACGGATACTCTGATTTTAAGTGGTGGGGAAGATGATTTTGTCCCTATGTTTACTTATCATGGTTTTCGTTATGCACAGATCAGCTCAGATGAACCTGTGGAGATTCTCTCTCTTGAAGCGCAAGCCGTTCACAACAAACTGAAAACGACAGGAGAATTTACCTGTTCATCAGCTTTGATAAATCGCATTTTTAAAAATGTTTGTTGGAGTATGAATTCAAATTTTGTATCTATACCAACTGATTGCCCACAGCGAGATGAACGTTTAGGATGGTTGGCAGATGCGCATCTTTTTGCTCGTACGGCCATGTATAATAGAGACTGCGAAAAATTTTACAGAAGATATTTGCGTGATGTATCGGATGCAGCAACGGAAGAAGGTGTTACTGATTATGCGCCATATGTGAATATTTTCGGAAGAAACAACGGTGG
>CAMAMD010000169.1 GCA_945836785.1 uncultured Clostridium sp. | reverse complement strand
GCAGTCTGTATCGTAATTCCGAATTTTGTTTTTTTTGTAATGTATCACAGATTGTCGGAATTTCAATCATTGCGTCAACTGGTATACCGAATGACCGGAAAGAAAAAAGTATATTGACATGGCATAATTATCAATATATAATATGCAAAAAGCAAGATAAAGCAGATAAATATGGAGGGTATAAAGGCATGAGCTATTATAAGAAACCCATAGTTAATATTTTAGATGATACAAGTGAAGGAGTTTATGCTGCCAGCGGGAGTGTAGAGGAGACAGAATCTTCAGATCATCCTGAGAAATGTAAATTTGGAAGAAAAGAGGCTAATCCAGGGGCTGATTCCTGTCAGGGATGCTCTTCTTCTAATGGTCTGCATAATGATGGTACAGGCCTTTTTGAAAGTGATTTTCAGGGATGCCCGGAGAATATGCCAATAAAAAATTCTCAGCTTTAATCCTGATGGATAATCAATGAAAGAAAATGGAGGAAAGGGAAATGAGCAAATATTTAAAACCGATAGTTTTAGTTAATGATGACCTGGCAGAGGGCGTATATGCAGCCAGTGGTGATTGCTGGAGTGTGGAAGTAACCTCTGCACAGGATGATGCCGGTGGTTATCATAATTTCAGAGTGCATGCAGTACATTCCGCATCTGCAGAGCATATTTCGTCAAAGACAGTGATTACGGTCGTGTTTAGTGACATTGTTACGGCAGCCACCTTTGAGGGGTTTGATGTTAGTGTCAGTGGTAATACAGTTACATTGACAAGGGAGACTCATGGTAATTCTTATCAGTCCGGTGATCAGTTTAATACATTGCTGAGTATCTGGTCTGACAATTATAAAACAATATCTGTAGTAAAAGCTGATATTGTATGTACACATGAGACAAATGTACAGGGTAAATATGATTAGTACCGTGTAAGATAGGCAAGATATCACAAATGAAAGAGAAAATCTCATTTATTATAGGGCGTATAAAAGCAGGAAGACTGCAGGAGATGAGAAAACAGACAAAATGGATTTACCAGTATGCAAGGCGGTACTGGCCGGCCATGATTTTTTATACAGTCCTGGGTCTTATAGGAACATTAGTTTCTCTGGGGGCCAGTCTGGTTTCGAAGGATCTTGTTAATATCATTACAGGACATAAAACTGGTCAGGTGGTTGAAACCTTCTGCATCATGATTGGATTAAATGTGGGAACTGCTTTTATGAACCAGATTTCTAATTTCGCATCCAGTTGGATTAGCATGAAGGTGGATGCAGAGATTAAAGCCGATATTTTTTCTAAAATACTGGTGACAGACTGGGAATCATTAACCGCATATCACACAGGGGATTTGCTGACACGATGGAGTTCAGATGCATCGGCAATTTCCGGTGGAGTACTGAATTTTATACCCAATTTTATTATTTATTTATTTCGATTTATCAGTGCTTTTGTTGTGGTAATTTATCATGATGCTTCCTTTGCACTGTTTGCATTTCTTGGCATGCCTGTCAGCCTTATTTTATCTAAGACATTGATGAAACGGATGGTCAATAATAATAAGCGTAGTGCTGCTATGAGTGCAAAAATGTCAGGATTTAATCAGGAGGCATTTTCTAATATTCAGACCATTAAAGCATTTGATTTGATATCATTATATATTCAGAGGTTAAAACAACTTCAGAAAGAATTTATTTCCATGCGTCTTGATTTTCAGAAGATGTCTATGGGAACTTCCATGCTTTTGACGACAGTTGCCCTGTTGGTTTCATATGCTTCTTATGGATGGGGAATTTATCGCGTATGGAGTGGAGCCATTGATTATGGTACTATGACGATGTTTTTAAGTTTATCGGGAACGTTGACTACCACATTAAATAATCTGACTTCACTGGTACCTACTGCTATAGCATTGACTACTTCGGCTGGCAGACTTATGGATATAATCGAAATGCCAAGAGAGGATTATAGTCAGGATGAGGCAGTAAAAGAATTTATGGATAAATTTGAGCACAAAGGTATCAGCCTATATCTGGATGATGTGAAATATTCTTATCATAATGGCAAAATGGTGTTTGACCATGCATCTCTGGAAGCACATCCTCATGAGGTCATTGCATTAGTGGGACCGTCAGGAGAGGGTAAGACAACGATGCTTAGACTGCTTCTGGCACTCATCGCACCCCAGGAGGGAAAGGTAGAGCTTTGCGGTGGTGGTGATACTAAAATAAATCTGACGCCATCTGCAAGAAAAATGTTTTCTTATGTACCTCAGGGAAATACCATGTTTTCTGGAACAATTGCTGAAAATATGAGAAATGTAAAACCGGATGCCACGGATGAGGAAATCGTGGAATCATTAAAGCTGGCGTGTGCATGGGAGTTTGTGGAAAAACTGCCGGAGGGCATCTATAGTTCTATTCAGGAACGGGGCGGGGGATTGTCAGAGGGACAGTCCCAGAGACTGTCCATTGCCAGATCGTTGATTCGAAAATCTCCCGTTCTGCTTATGGATGAAGCCACATCTGCGCTGGATATTGCTACGGAGCGAAGGGTATTAAAAAATATTATGCAGGATGAATATCCGAGAACATGTATTATTACGACTCACCGGCCAACCGTCTTAAATATCTGTAATCGGGTATATGCAATCAGAGATAAGCGATGCGTAGTATTGGAGCGGGAAGAAATCGATGAAATGATACATGATTTTTAAAGTATTCAAATATGATATATTAATTAAAATACTCGTTTATCCGATATAAAAGATAAGAAAGAGATGGCTATGAGGTTTGCACGAGTAATAGGAGGTAAACATTATGGATAAATATATGAAACCAATGGCGTTAAAAAATGAAGAGTTAATCGAAGGTGTTTATGCAGCAAGCGGTGATTCGGTTGCTGCAAAAGAGTGTGACAGCATTTATATGAATGGGGTATGGCAGGGGCCTGATTATAGTGATTGTGCAGGAACCGAAAGAGGTTACAAACAGCAGTTTGGTTGTCTTGGATGTCCGGCATATACTTACAATGGATGCGGTCTTTTGAATCATTATCAGGATTCAAATCAGGCAGGAAGTTATGATACAGATAAGGGAAATAGAAAACCTAACTGGGAAAAGAAAGGTTATGGACCGGATGATGTTGTATCAGATTGGGGATGCTAATTGAAAAGCTGTTGTGCTGCGGCACAGCAGCTTTTTTTACTTATCTGAGAAAAATCTGCTTATCAATTTCTTCTTTCATAAAGTGAGCAGCAGACATATCTTTGGTGCAGAACAGACGCCCGATATAAACAAGACCGGCCAGTCTTTCCGCAATATCAAGATTCTGTTCCAGCAATTCTTTTGTCCAGGCAGGTGAAATAA
>CAMAMD010000168.1 GCA_945836785.1 uncultured Clostridium sp. | reverse complement strand
GAGGTAAGGGATGGTTTTCGTATTGCACCGATGATGAAGCGTGTCTGGGCAGCGCAGATGGAAGTGTTGATGGACATGGATGCATTGTGCCGAAAACATGGAATTAAATATTTTGTAAATTGGGGCACTTTATTAGGGACTATACGTCATAAAGGGTTTATTCCTTGGGATGATGATATAGACTTATTAATGTTACGTGATGATTATTTGAAGTTACGTAAAGTCGTGAATGAACTGCCGGACGGATATGAACTGGTGGATGTGCATAACGATCCTGAGTATGATAATATTATTGCCAGAATTGTAAACTCTCGCCGTATAGATGTCAGTGAGAAACGTTTGACTAAATTTCATAATTGTCCTTATGTCGTAGGAGTAGATATTAATATTTTGGATTATAAATCACCGGATCCGGAAGAAGATGCATTGCAGCTGGAGATGGCAGCTATAGCATTTCAGGCGACATCGGTGATCGATGATTATGAACAGGGTAAAATCACTTATGAAGAATTAAGATCATTTATGGATCAGGTGGCTGAAATGTGTGGTGTGACATTTGATTATGACAAGGCGTTAAAGCAACAGGCGCGTATGTTGGGGGAACATCTGAGTATGTTGTTTCAGCCGGAAGAGACGGAAGAAGTGCATGGATTGGGGTATCGCATTAGAAATCGACCCAATTATTATATGCCTAAAAAATGGTTTGATAAAGCCATATATATGCCCTTTGAAGGAGTCATCGAGGTGCCTGTTCCTGAGGGATATGATGGATTGCTGCGACTGGCATATGGAGATGATTATATGACGCCAAATCAGGCATGGTGTGCACATGACTATCCGTTTTATAAGAGTCAGGAAAAAATATTGGCGAAATATTTAAAGGATAATCATGTATCCGGAGATTTTTTCTATATTGATCTGAGCAAATAGGAATAAGAAAGTATGGTACACATATGACAAAAGTGATAACCTATGGGACCTATGATTTATTTCATCAGGGTCATTATAACCTCTTAAAAAGAGCAAAAGAACTGGGCGATTATCTGATCGTTGGTGTTACGACAGATCATTTTGATGAGGCCAGGGGTAAGCTGAACGTGGTAGATTCCATCATGGAGAGAATCGAAAATGTCAGAAAGACCGGATTTGCAGATCAGATTATCATTGAAGATCATGAGGGACAGAAGATAGAAGATATACAGAAGTATAATGTGGATATCTTTACACTGGGTTCTGACTGGGAGGGAGCGTATGATTATCTTGCGCAGTTTTGCAAGGTGGTATATCTGGAGCGAACGCCAGATATATCGTCAACAATGCTCCGCAAGGACAAATTCAAGATCGTGAATATCGGAATCGTCGGTACCGGGCGAATCGCACCTCGATTTTTGGCAGAGGCAAAGTATGTCAGTGGTGTCAATGTTGTGAGGGCATATAATCCGGAAGCTGAGAGTGGAAAAAAATTTGAACAGAAATATGATATCGTATGCATGACGGATTCCTATGAGGATTTTGTTGACCAGGTGGATGCGGTGTATATCGCATCACCGAATGAGACCCATTATACCTATGCGAAGATCGCATTGGAACATGGAAAGCACGTCTTGTCAGAAAAGCCGCTGGGATTTACCAGGGCGGCCTCGGAAGAATTGTATCAGATGGCAAAGGATAGAAGTCTGGTATTGTTAGAGGCAGTCAAGACAGCGTATTGTCCGGGATTCCAACAGCTGATGAATGTGGCACAGAGCGGCAAGATTGGACAGATCACGGATGTGGAGGCATGTTTCACACGTTTGGCGAACCCAAAGGCGAGAGAGTGTACCGATGGACAGTATGGCGGGTCATTTTTGGAATTTGGAAGCTATACACTATTGCCGATCATCAAGCTGCTTGGTGCAAATTATAAGTCGGTTCATTTCAACAGCATTTATGATGAAAATGGCGTAGATATCTATACCAAGTTGCAATTGGAATATGAGAACGGGATGGCAACCTGTAAGACAGGTGTCAAAGTCAAATCAGAGGGGCAGCTTGTTATTGCAGGAACAAAGGGGTATATTTTGGCACCATCTCCCTGGTGGCTTACCAAAAAATTTGAAGTGCGCTATGAGGATGCTGACCAGATAGAGGTGTATGAGCCTGCGTTTCAGGGTGATGGTCTGCGCTATGAAATCAGTGAGTTTATACTGAAGATCAATGGCTGTGGGAAAAATGGCTATAAGCTGACCGCAGAGGAAGCGATAGCAATGGCAGAGATCACAGAAAAGTTCATGGAGAAAAAACGGGAACACAGATGAAGACACTTAGATTAGGTATAATTGGTACCGGTAGAATTGCAAAACGGTTTGTAACCGATACTAAAATGGTATCAGACGTACAGATTGTTTGCGTTTATAACCCTAGGGAGACGAGTGCGAAGAAATTTGCGCAAGAACATGGACTGGATCAATGGTTCTGTAATTACGATAAATTTTTGAGTATGGTAGATGCCGTCTATATTGCATCGCCTCATGAGACACATTTTGACTATGCAAAGCGGATATTAGAGGAAGGAAAGCATGTGCTTTGTGAAAAACCAATGTGTTTAAAGAAGCAGCAGGCAGAGGAACTCTACCAGCTTGCACGGCAACAGTCAGTGATCCTTCGGGAGGCAATCAAGACTTCATATTTTTCAGGATTTCAGAAGATAATCGAGGTGGCAAACAGCGGACAAATTGGTGAGATTCGTGATGTAGAAGCATGCTTTACAAAGATAACAGACAAAGATGGCAGAGAATTGTCTGACACTCTTTATGGAGGCAGCGTCACGGAGTTGGCAAGTTATGTACTGCTTCCAATTTTTCGGTTGCTTGGGACAGATTATAAAGAACTATCATTTCAAAGTATTCTTGCAGATCATGGCGTGGATGCATATACAAAGATCATATTAGGCTATGAACATGCGATGGCACTTGGAAAAGTGGGATTAGGTGTGAAATCAGAGGGGCAGTTAATCATAGCCGGTACGAAAGGATATATCCTATGTGAATCGCCATGGTGGCTGACAAAACATTTTCAGGTACGAGATGTTGAAGGAAATACGTTAGAGGAGTACAGCGCTCAACTGGAAGGTTCGGGCCTGCAATATGAGTTGGCATCGTTTGTGGCAGAAATCGAAGATCGAGAGATAGATGCCAGCGCTGGAATCAATCGAGAGGAAAGTATAGCGATTGCAAATGTTATAGAGACATTCCTTGAGAGGAGAAATTCTTCTACCCAAAACTAAATAATAGTATCCATGTATCCGATATAGTATAATAACTGAAAATACATGAGTTCAGCAAAATGGAATTTGCTATGTGCGAATGGAGTCGCGATGCGGAAGATACAAAGTATAGAGCCCTCGCATGTAGTGCGAGGGCTTTT
>CAMAMD010000167.1 GCA_945836785.1 uncultured Clostridium sp. | reverse complement strand
AAAAAGAAAAAAGGTAGGAATTCCAAATGGAGTTCCTACCTTTTTTCTTTATTTGCCTATTATTTCATATATTTTGACACAATTATACCATTCTTTCCATATATACTTGTCTTGTTACGATAATGATATATGTTTAGAAGGGTTGTGTATATAGTGAGAGTTAAATTTTTTGATAAATCTGTCAGGTTTGGGGTTAAAGGACCAATATTACAATTGTGTGTTCTGGTGCTCTGTGTGACCGTGCTCATCACGGGCAGTCATCCTTTGCCAGCTTATGCTGCATCCATGAAGCTGTATTATCCTGACAGCAAAACCACCATGTCTTATACCGGAAAACAGGTTACATATAATTACAACGGTACGGATTTGCCTCTGAACGGAATCAAGGGTATTATCACTGACAACGGTGTAGCTCTCGGACCATATTATGAATTATTTGTTAAGGCGTTAGGCGTTTCCTGTGTGAAGGATTCCAACAAAAATACGCTCACCTTTAAACGCGGCAGCAATAAGCTTATTTTAACCTTAAACAGTAAAACTGCAATCCTGAACGGCGAAAAGGTTACGATGAGTACAGCTCCGGTCAGCGTTCGGTTTTCTGATCTGAAGATAACCCGGATTATGGTGCCTACCCGTTTTGTTGCAGAGTCGCTCGGCTTTGATTATCGATGGGAGAGCGGAGAGTCAAGGGTTTATATTCGAAATAAGCTTTCTCTGCAGTACAATAACAAGCAAACTTCCTATATTGGTGCCATTGGTAAGGTTGAAGTCGACGGAAAGAATGTAAGTGTCACACAGCTTCCTACCATATTAATTAACAATACTGCCATGCTGCGCGCTTATACCGTGTTTAAAAGCGCTATGGGAGTCACCTATACATATCATAAGTCTACCGGTGCAATCTGCTTTAAAAAGGGCGATTTGACATTGAAAATGCAGGAGAACAGTACCGCAGCATATTTAAACGGAAAATTACTGGACTGTGGTGTTGCGCCAATCATGGTTACCAACATAGAAAATGGCTATTCGGCATTACTGGTACCGGGACGTTTTGTGGCGGAAGCGTTAGGATATCATTATGTATGGGACGAGAGTGCAAAAACGTCCCGCATAACCACGACGGAGCAGGTTGGTGTATATTATCCTGCGCCTGAAGAAGAACAGATAAAAGAGCTGGTTACCTATTCTTTTGCCATTGATGACGAGATGCTGGAGGAATATGAAGCTTTAATTCATAATGCAAAGACGGAGCTTTCCGGCTCGGACATGTCAGGCAATGGCATCGCATATTTAGACACGCTGTATCAGGATATTTCTTCGGTATATACGGACCGTTATGTGGTTCAATGTGTGTCAGCAATCACGGATGTAGAGAGCTCGCTCCAGGACAATCAGTTAAATATTACCCTGAAAAATACCGTCTGCTCTGACCGTACATATAACAGCTTTGTCGATGGGAGAGTAGATGAAGTGGTTCAAACCTACGATAATGATACGATATCTTCCAGTCTGCTGTTTCATCTCAACACGGAAATATATTACTATAATCTGGAGCTTAGCAGCGATAACACGGCATTAGAAATTACCATATATCCAAATTATCTCATAGGATTGGAGACCGGCAAAAATGTACATGGAAGCTATCTTCGCTTTATGGGAATGCAGCCGTTTACCTATCAGACAATGGTAGAGAACGGTTATGCGATGGTTTGTTTTGAAAACACCAGCAACATTCTCGGTAATATTGTTTTCCCGGATGAATTGTTTGAAGCGTATTTTGAATATGCGTTATTGACTGAATCTGAGTCAGAACAAATCAGATTGGTCTATAAGCTGACAAATGGTACAGACGTTACGATCAAGGAAGAAGGCAAAAATCTTGTCATGTATTTTGACTATGTGGAAGGGGAGTCTGAGAACGAGGAGCAGACTTCAAATAGTTACGCAAATGGCATCTGGATGCGTCTGCCTTCCGGGGTTGAGTTCAATGAAGTTACGATAGAGGATCGGTATTGGAATCAGGAGCTTGTTATCTCTCTTTCCGGTGACTATGTTCAGTTTTTCCTGAACAACCCATTACAAAATATTTACTCTGTATTGGATAATGTCAATGTGGCATTACAGGACGGGCAGACAGTCATCACCTTACATACCACACGCATTCAGGGATATCAGGTTTCAGAGGGTGCTAACGGTTTCTGGCTCAAATTTGGAAATCCGTCTGAAATATATGACAAGATAGTGGTTCTAGATGCAGGACACGGAGGTACGGATCCGGGCGCCAGTGCCGGTGGCTATTTTGAAAAGGATATCAATTTTACCATTTTGAACACGTATACCAAGCAATATTTTGAAGGCTCGGACATTAAAGTATATTTTACCAGAACAACGGATACAAAGATTGATTTGTATGAACGTGCGGCTTTTGCATCTCTGGTAGAGGCTGATTTATTCGTAAGTCTGCATATGAATTCAGCTACCGCCACTTCAGCAGCCGGCACATCGGTATACTATTCCAAGTTAAATACCAGCACAACCAGTGGCGGGCTGAACAGCCAGATTATGGCAAAGACGTTTGCGGACAATTTGTCTGCAGCCTTAGGCACCAAAAACCGAGGCATTTATACAGAGAATTTTGTTGTAGTAAAAGAGACCCGGATGCCTGCGGTATTAATCGAGCTTGGCTTTATTTCCAATGCCGGGGACCGTAAGCTCATAACGACAGCCTCGACACAGAAAATTGCCGCCAAGACGATATACAAGACCATCGTATCATTTTTTAAGGAATATCCGACCGGAAGATAAACCGTGTTACTTTTTAGACCTTAATACCACTTTATCCTTGGCCATGCGGCGGCGTTCCTCCTCAATGGCAGCGTAATGCTTTCTTGTGGTGTTTACATCCTTGTGTCCTAAAACGTCCGCAACCAAGTAAATGTCACCGGTTTCCTGATAAAGGGTGGTGCCATAGGTGCTGCGCAGTTTATGAGGAGTGATTTTCTTCATATTAGTAACTGTCTGAGCATATTTTTTCACTAAAATTTCAACGCTGCGAACAGTGATTCGTCGATTGCGCGAGGAGAGGAAGAGCGCATTTTCATGGCCCTCTGCAATATTTGTAACCATTTCGCGTTCCTCAAGATAAGCTTCTAAAGCCTCGCGCACTTCGTCGCTGAAATATACAAAGGCTTCATAACCACCTTTGCGCACAATTTTAATACGGTCATTATTGAAATCAACATCCATAAGGTCGAGACCTACGCATTCGGAGACACGAATTCCGGTTCCCAGCAATAAAGTCATTAATGCAAGGTCCCGACATTTGTTTTTCTTATGAAAACGGAGCTGTTGTTCGGTAAGCTTGCTTCCGGTTTCCACCACATCAAGCAATTCCGCAATTTCATTTACATC
>CAMAMD010000166.1 GCA_945836785.1 uncultured Clostridium sp. | reverse complement strand
AAAGACAAGACAGTCATCCATTTCGTGTATTAAGTCAAGTGCCAAGGTTTCATATTTGAAACCATTTGGCTGCTCCGGTGTGATGAAATTTCCTGTTTCATCAAGATAAGGCACAACTTTTTTGACAACGTGCAATGGCATAGCAGAGCCAAGGGTGGTTTTTAATCGGCTGATTGGGAAAAGGTAGTTGAGTATAACACCGAAACCATATGCCAGTGAACCGTCAGGCTTTCTTTCGTTCATCATTTCTTGTGACAATTCGTAGTATTCGATGATATGTGGTCTGCCGTTCTCCAAACACATAGCACCCACTTTTTCATCCGGTGCCACTTTCTGTACGACTTTGGCACCGCACATTTTATTGTTTTCTATGGTTGCACCCAAAAAGACAGGATCCGCAATGCGCTGTAATACGTTATCTACAGCAAATACATTAATCCATTCCAGATTTGATTCATAAATATTCTGTAGCAATCCGGCTTTCTGCATGGAACTGAACCAGCCGCCGTTGCCGTTCGGAGACATGGCAAGAGAGGTTCGGGAGGAAAGCAGGATTTTTCCGTTAAAATCGGTGGCAGGATTCATTTCCTGTAAGAAAAAATGTATATATTCCGGATTGTATCCGAAGTAATCATGTTCTTTAAAAAAGAGAACAGTATCAGCATAATTAATATCACTTGTCATGATATACATATGAATCCAATTGCCTGCTTCACGAACAACATCCAGAGTATGCTCGATCAAAAGCTGGAAAATATATAACTCATGCTGAATCCCTATATTAAATGCACCTTTCGGCTGATCATATCCGAGTCGGGTTCCCTGACCACCTGCCAGAAGCAGGAGACATAATTTGCCATCCCGGATTGCCTGAAGTCCTGTTGTCTTATAATGCATTTTGTTTGCGTTTATATCGGAAATTGACAGAGCTTTTATAGGTTCTATATTTCCTGATGTTTTTTGCTCTCTTGAAGAAATGCATGCAAGAAAACGCCAATCGATATTTTCAATCTGATGAATCAGCGGCTGTTTTTCTGCATCGGATAAGCTGTCCATATGATGGCAGATATGTTCCTGACCATGTTTTTTTAATATCTCTTGTATACTGCTGTATGGCATAAACTCCTCCTATAGGTAGTTTAATTTTTTTCTTTTAGCGATTTTTTTATTCGTATTGTATCCCGAAAAACTTGAAAAATCTGTTTTAATGATACCTTGGACTTGTTATCCTTGTGCCTGCTGTATTTTAGGGTAATCGGTAATTCGAGTATTTTGCATCCTTTTGATGCGGCTGTAGCCAGAATCTCCACATCAAATGCAAAACCGTCTGTTGATAGTTCTTCGCAGATTGGCTTGATTACATTCCCCTTAAATAATTTAATGCCTGTCTGGGTATCTTTTAGATTGAGATGAAACAGTAGCTTTAAAATAACAAAGTACCCAAGACTTATGATTTTTCTGGATAAAGGATAATCCAGTTTAGACTCCCGGTGCATTTTTGAACCGATTGCAATATCTGCGTCGGTTGCCTGCAGTGCTTTTAGAAAATAACGGAGCATTGAGGGATCAAGCTCCATATCGGAATCCAGAAATGCTATATATTCGGCATCTGCATATTTAACACCTGTACAGATAGCATGACCTTTTCCTTTGTTTGTTGAATAGCTTATATAGGATATTTTAGGATCAATGACCGATGCTTGCATGATACCGGCTTTCGTATTGTCGGAGCTGCCATCATTGACCACTATAATCTGAAAGTTTTTAATAAATTTGGATATAGTACGTGAGGCATACAGCAGATTGTCCTTGATCTGTACACCTTCATTGTATGCCGGCATTACAACGCAAAGATATGAACGCTTGTTTGTAATCGTAAGCTTATCGTTGATAATGATTTCGTTTGTATCCGTTGGGTTGCTCATAATAATACCGCCTGTTTTAATTCAAAATACATAATTCAGTATAGCATAGCGACGTTTGAATTACAACGATTTAAATACCGGAAGCCCGCAGAAAAGTGAATTATGTATTGTTTTTTTTTGTAGAATAATGTATGATATACAAATGTGAAACAAGAACGTGGTAATATTGCGTTATCAGATAAAATGGAAGGTTTGATATTATGAGTGAAAAGAAGAAAAAGAAAATAAGTGCAAATGCAAAGTGGGGAATTGCACTTCTGGTTGAGATTCTCATTGTAATATTAATGGTTATTGGATATGCTGCGATATATGTGAATGAGAAGTTTGATAAGGTTCAGTATCATGATATTGAGGAAGAAGATCTGGCAATCAATGAGGGTTCAAATGAGGCTCAGAAGGGATATACAACGATTGCACTGTTTGGAATTGATGCAAGAAGCAATACTTCAATGGAGGAAGGAAATAGAAGCGATTCCATCATGATAGCAAGTATTAATAATGATACAAAAGAAGTTCGGATTGTATCCGTATATAGAGATACATTGCTGGAGATTGAAGATGGAAGCGGCTTAACAACTAAGGTAAATGCGGCATATGCGTATGGAGGACCTGATCTTGCGATTCAGACGTTAAACGCAAATCTGGATTTACAGATTACAGAGTTTGTAACTGTAAATTTCCTCGCTTTGACCAAGGCGATTGATGATTTGGGCGGTATTACCGTTGATATCAGTGATGGTGAGTTGGCGGTTATTAATTCCGGAATTTCAGAACAGATAAATATTACAGGTATATATTCGGACGGAGTATTTACAACCGGTACACAGCTTTTAAATGGTACACAGGCTACTGCGTATGCACGTATCAGAAGTACGGATCAGGGTGATATTACAAGAACAGAACGACAAAGAGAAGTGTTGTCTAAAATGATTGCAAAGGCGAAGGCGTCTGATTTATCAACAATCAACAGCATTATAGATGACGTTTTTCCGAATGTATGTACAAGTATCAGCAAGGATGAAATGGTTGAACTGGCAAAAAGTTTGATGGCATATCAGTTGGGAGATACTGTAGGATTCCCATTTGCATGGAGCCCTGTTAATCATCCGACTAAAGGTTCGATATTGGTTCCTGCTGATCTGGAGTCAAATGTTTCCGCTCTGCATCAGTTCCTGTTTGATACGGAAAATTATACCCCGACGTCAGAAGTTCAGAGAATCAGTGCTGCAATTCAGAGTGAAACGGGAGTTGGAGCACAGGAGATTACGATTACGCCGTATGTGGCTGAATAAAAAAGAAACTGTTGCACTAGGACGTTATGGCATGGATATGTGTGTAATATAGGAAAATCGTTTGTGAACGCCGGCACTTAGCAAGGCGTAAAAAGCCCGGCTCCGCAATACACAAAGTGTGAATTGCGGAGCCGGGCTTTTTATGCCGCGCTTAGTACCGCTGCGTGGGCAACGAGTGCGAACGTGTTTTCCTTATTACACACATATCCATGTCATATGTCCTAGTGCAACAGTTTCTTTT
>CAMAMD010000165.1 GCA_945836785.1 uncultured Clostridium sp. | reverse complement strand
AGTTATATCTTTTTTATGCTACCATAACATCATAATAAGACACATTATGGAGCAATCCTTATCATAAAACGCTGAGGAGAATCAATATGTACGATAATCTGAACAACTACAAAGTATTTTATACAGTTGCCCGCACAGGCAATATCAGCAAGGCTGCTGACATCCTGTTTATCAGCCAGCCCGCCATCAGCAAATCCATTTCCAAGCTGGAGGATGGACTTCACGTAAAACTGTTTGACCGTACTTCTAAGGGCGTAAAGCTTACTGACGAGGGCAATATATTATACGGACATATCCAAAATGCATTTGAAAGTATCAACCAGGGTGAAGAAGAAATAAAAAGGATAAACGACCTCGGCATCGGACAGCTTCGAATCGGGGTCAGTACATCTCTGTGCAAGCATATCCTGCTCGATTATCTGCAGGACTTTATCGTTGCAAATCCCCATATCAAGGTAATCATCGACTGTCACTCCACAGTGAACACCATGAAACTTTTGCAGGACGGAAAAATCGATATCGGGCTAATTTGCGAAACAACCATCCCAAAAGGATTCGTATACCAGGAGCTCACCGAAATCCATGATACCTTTGTCGCAAGCGAATCCTATCTGAACAATCTTCATCTGCGTGAACACGAGGAACAGAGCACCGCGCCGGAAAATCCCTGGCTGTTTGCAGGTAATCTGACCTCTCTTCTTCCCGGTGAATCCGTTTTAGAGCAAAATCATAATAAAGATGATCTGTCTACAAAGGATATTCTTGAAAAATCGAACCTTATGATGCTGGAGAAAAACAACATTACAAGAACCCATATCGACACCTATCTGGAAAAAGAAAATATCCGGCCAAACCAGATTCTTGAAATAAACAACCTCGACCTGCTTCTCGACTTTGCCGCAATCGGAATGGGCATCGCCAGCGTCGTGCGTGAATTTGCCATGGATTACATCACATCCGGTCAGGTAGTCGAACTGCAGTTAAATAAGGAGATACCAAAAAGAACAGTCGGCTTTGTGTACCCAGACACGAAAAACAAACCGGCTGTCCTCGGCAAATTCCTTGCGTTTTGTGAAATATAAAATAACGGTGCTTTCCATCAAGACAATATGGCAGGCGTCTATGTAAGGCGGGAAAACATACTCTCGCTCGATTGCTCACGCAGCGGTACTAAGCTCGACATAAAACCATGCCGGCTCTGCACTTTACACTTTGTGTATTGCAGAGCCGGCACGATTTTTTGTCTCGCTAAGTACCGGCGTTCACAAACGGTTTTCCCGCCTTACATAGACGCCTGCCGTATTGTCCTGATGCGGCAGTACCTTATTTCAATATTTCACAATCAGCAGCACAATCCACCCCAAGGCGTACATGCACTGCAAAGAAGATAATCACAGCAAAAGCTTCCGCTGTTATAACTCGGCATGCCATACCCGGTTCCACGCTGCACATACCAGTCATTTCCGCTTCGCATGCGTTCTTTCATCTGTTTATACTCCATGTTACCCGGCTCCATCGCAATTGCACGGTCAATGTGCTCCATTGCAGTTGCCTGGTTGCCCGCACCAAGGTTCGCCACCGCACTCAGATAGTACCATCTTCCGTTTCTGTCTTCAATATCACTCAGTGTACGAAGTGCCTCGGTAAACATACGATTCATAATAAAATTCTGTGCTGCCGCAAGTCTCGATTCCTCCTGGCTGGTGCCGCCGCCCTCATTTCTGGCACGTCTCCATGCGTCCTGACCGGCTCCGAATCCACCGAACCCGCCAAATCCACCATTTCCATAGCTTGTATTACCGCCATATCCACTACCGGAACCCCCTGTATTGCCATCCATAATACTCTTGTAGGCAGCCTGTACCTCCTTGAATTTCTCCTCAGCCTGCTCCTTGTTCGGATTATTTATGTTGGCATCCGGATGATACTTTCTGCTTAATGTCCGATATGCTTTTTTTACTTCTTCCTCGGTAGCACCCCTTTTCAGTCCCAAAACCTCATATGGATCTCTCATACCTGTCTATCCTTTCCGGACAGATTCCCTGTCACTTTGCCTTCCTCACTCTTATTTCCGGTCCTTGCATCTTTTCTTCCCTTGTTTTCCTTGTCCTTAAAAAACCGGCACCATATACCGGAATATATAATATTTCTCAATATGGCAACTTCCTCTACAATAGGCATCTTCTCATATATTTTAGCCATATTTGTGGCTATCATCATGAGAAGCTGACCAACCCACGCTTTGAACGCTTCTTTCTCCATCCCCATGTATTTTTCCGTAAAAGGATTAAAACGTCCTTTGCTGATATCTTCCTCAACATCATCATATGCGTCCATGATATAAATGAATTTTCCAAGCTGGTACCCAAACGCTCCAAGTTCCTCCGACCAATCATCACAGTATGCCGAACAATGCTTTGCATTGTTATCCCCATCAGCAGGACCACAATAAATCTCCTGTGGCTTAACCGAAAAAATAACCCGCATAATATCACCGAAGATTCCGGCCGGAACATCTATATTCTCCATATCCGATCCGACATGTTCTGCTTTCATTTTTGCTTCGCAAGCTGCCAGTTCCTTTATCTTATCTCGAATTATTGCAACCTTATCACTATATTTTTCTTTGATACACTTCACTTTGTTTCGAATCATGCCACTGTAGGACAGTCTCAGAAAATCCCTGTCATCTGCCCAATCATCCAGGCATTTATAATAGCTAAGTACCAAATTCATATCCGCAGCATATTTTATGGCATTATTGGACAGATAGTTTTTCTTTCCCACAGGATGTACTATGCATCGGCAGGAGCTTCGCATTGTCTCCGGCTCATATAAAGCGGTGAGCAGAATTGCAGCAAACGTTGCATCATAAGTCAGAGAAACCTGTCCAGCTATTCCATAGGCATCCCGCAATGCATGACATACACCACAGTAATATTCCCTATATCTGTCATAATCTTTCACTTTTAATTCCGGTTGATTGACCGCAACATAGCCAAACATACTTTTCTAACTCCTTTTTACAAACTCATATCTGCATTTCGGACAGGTTATCTCAATCTTACCCCTTCCTCTCGGCACCTTCATCTTCTGTCCACATTCCGGGCAACTGTATATATGATGGGTACGTCTGATTTTTGCCCTGTCTCTCTTCTTTAAGAAAAAGCACCTAATACCATATGTTTTATTCAAATACCACGTGTTTTCCGCACTTCTTTTTGATATTTTTCTTGAAAAAATCCTGCTATATGCATAAATAAACACCGCCAATCCAAATAAACTGACAAGATTACTCCTAACAAAAATATTTATAAAGATAATCACACAGGCGGCAACCATCAAAAAGTTTGAAAAGCTGTCAATCCCGTATCTGCCACGCATAAAATCCATCATTTTCTGTCTCATATCATAACCTCCATATTATAGGACATATTGTATTGGTTTAAGTCAAACATTCATTTCAGATTAATTATTTTT
>CAMAMD010000164.1 GCA_945836785.1 uncultured Clostridium sp. | reverse complement strand
AAAAAACTGCCGAAGACTCATTATAATAGCTATACCCCAGATTCAACCAGTTTTCCGCATTTTCCGCTTTATAGAAGCAATAAATATAAGAACCGATATTGGCATCATTCCCGCTAAAGTTAGCATTGATGTTCGCTATTGTGTAACCTGTCGATACTCCTGTACCTGATAAAATACGGGTATCCTCCAATGTCTTGAATTCTCCACTGCAGGCATTCTTCAAATCAGATATCCGTGTAACGCCGTAATCCCCGAATCCGATGCAGTATTCATAAGTGGTTCCAGCCTTTAATGGTTTATTATTATAAGAACTGATATGGAGACTTCCGATTGAAGACCATTGACTATACCAATATGTAATCTCCTTTTTCCATACATCAGTAGTTCCTTTCTCTTTGAGGAAAAGTGTCAGATAACCGCTCTCTGTACTCGTTCCGCTCAGGGAATAACCCAGATATGCATCATTTAAACCGGGAGTAACAGAAGTAATTGTGATGCTTCTCATATCTTTGGGTGTGGTAAAAGTGAATGAAAAATATTCCACACCATTTTCATCCCGCATAGATACCTCATATTCTGTATTATCTTCTAATTCTTTAAATCTGATTTTTTCACTCCACTCACTATAGGTGGATAAATGAACAGAACCCGCGCTCTGGTAATACTTTTCTCCTTTCGTTCGGATATATGCATATAAATAAATATTGTTGAAATTACTGAAATTAGCAATGCTGTTCTGGTTCAGTGTTATGATATATTCCTGTTCATCACGACTGCTATTTGTCACTTTATACGTGAATACTTCTTCTGCGGATGCAGTATGAACCGTATCATAACAAGTAAATATCGGTGTTCCGTCTGCACCGGTACTTAAGGTGCATTTTATTTTATATTCCGTATTCGGAGAAAGCCTTTTATAATTTGCGGATTTAATGGTTACCTGATATTCATTATCTGCATTTAATGTGGCACTTCCAAGCTCTGTATATCTGCCTCCATTCGGCATATAATACATTTCCAGGTAATAAGCGCCCGCCATCTCCCCTGAACTTTCCACCTTCCAGGTACGTACAAAATCAAACGCATTGATTTCATCTTCTCCCACCTTAACAAGCTGTGTTTCTGCGATACCTAACGTTGCGGCAGTTTCTTTTTTTATACCGTCTGCCAGCAATACAAAATCATAAGTACCGCCCTGTTGCAAATTATTAACAGAACCTTCTATCAGCTTTGAGCCGCTCAGAGAAATTGTTTTATATGCGTAATTCTCTGTGCTTCCCTGTAGTCTGTAGTATAATATAGCATTGGAAGATTCTTCATAGTTTTGAATCTGAATTTTATAATCTGCCTGACCGGCTACTTCTTTACTTGCTTCAACAGAAAACGTAACATCATTTTCCTGTATGGTACTCTCCGGAACGGTAATACTTTTTACAACTTTTTTATAGGTTAGACTGCCTATTTCAATCTGGATATTCACATCGTAGACTGTACCTGCGATCAATGCCGGATTCTCGTACTCATATATCAGTGAAAAGCTTTTTCCTTTATCAGTTGCTTCGATGCTGTCCAGATTAGAATACTGCGTGACATTTTGCTTTATTCCTAATGCATCTGTAAATCCACAATGAAGATATGCATAACTGGAGACTCCCGTATAATCGGACACATCTGCTTTCACGGTCAGCTTTGAACCATCCTCCGATAAAGAAACATCATATTTGGGGTTCGATGTAGTTTCTATCGTAGAATGCTTTATCGAACCTACACATTTCCCATATTTATTTATCAAATCAAAGGTATAGTCTGTTTCCGGCTGTAAACCTGTAATCAAATTATCGTACCAGCCCAAATGACAGTTCCATATCTTTGGCTCTTCCTCACTGTCGGTAGGTGCATAAAAAATGGTAAGTGCATCAAATACTTCCATGTCGAAGCAAACACTGGTCTCTGTGGCTATAGTGTCATGAATAATGAATGTTTCGTTCTGTATCTTCTGGTTCGTACAACCCGAAGCACTCTCGAAAATAGCCAAAATTCTTCCTGTATTGACATCCCGCAAATCAAACCATATCCTGTACTCACCATCATCGGTCACGCTTTGGGAAAGAGTTTCCTCATATCTGCTATCGGAGCATATGGTTGCGTTCCGGTAAGTTTCATAACTATCTCCTACTCTGCCTAAATATTCCTGTATATCGTAGCTGTCCTCTAATGTTTTTCCTTCTTTTTCATTTAGGGCAACATCACAGCGAATATTTCGATAACCGCTCCTTACACGCACAGAAAAGGTATAATTGTCCGTTTCAGCGACATAATTCTCATCATCCTGTTTTACAAGCGTGTAAACAGCAGCTTTCTGTATCTCCATATCAAATGAGACTCCCACTGTATCCTGCGTATATGCCACAAGATAAATCGTATCTCCTTTTTTCATGGCATTTGTTTCCAGATTCAGTGCCATGTCGCTGCCAATAACATTGCTCCTGATTGGCTCTTTTGCGGTTCCGTTCTCATATTTAGCATACAAATCCACATAAGTGTAATCACTGCTGTTTTGTATCTTATCTGCATGAAAAACATAGGTACCGTCTTCCGGTGCCGTAAAAGAATAATAATGCTTAATATATTGGCTATTTTCCTCATCATATGCGGTCAAAGTGATAGAATTGGAGATCCCGCAAACCAGTGCTATCACATCTTCTTCAGATTCCATCCCGGCTGATATTTCCGGCTCAACCGGTGCTTCCGTCTCAGTCGTTATTTCTGCCTCAGCCGGTGTTTCCGTTTCAACCGGTGTTTCCGTTTCAACCGGTGTTTCTTCCCCATCGTTACCGGAAACATCGCTTTCTGCGGTATCGTTTTCTGATACCGTCTCCATTTGTAAAGATGATGCATAAGCTGTCATGGGCGCCATTTCAAAAATCATGCATACAGCTAATGCAAATGCTAAGAGTTTTTTATACATTACCTCTTTTCTCCTTTCGTATTTTCCGAACCAGTTCTTCATCCGTTCATTTTTCAATATAAGAATTTTGTCTCGAATCAATAATAAACGATATGTTTCTACATGGCAAGAAAAAAGCAGTAAAATCACAGTAAAAGTGCTCTTATCGCAATCTCATTTCATTTGTTCTCTCCATTCTTTTGCTGTTTTCCCAAATAGTAAGAGATATATAATTTTCTTCCTCAAATTTTATTACTTGTATTTCTGTGTCATTAACCAATATTTAATTGCAAGGACATCTGTTCTTTTATAGTCAAAAACGCAAATCACATTCAGATAGGCTAAACATACATCAATGACACCCAAATAGGGGTGTACAGTGCATCATAACTATAGCAAAAAGAAAAGATGGGCAGAGACATACGTCAAAGTCCGTCTTTTCCATATATTATTTGATTATTTTTCATTGACTTAATAAAAACTAACACCTAAATCAAGCAAATCAGCCTTATTCGTTCATCTTTGCCAACTTCGCCGCCTGGTCG
>CAMAMD010000163.1 GCA_945836785.1 uncultured Clostridium sp. | reverse complement strand
AGAACATATATTTTATTGTATATATTCGGAATATATTTTCGATGCACTAAATAATCTTAATTGTATTTATTATCTTGTTAAGCCATATGATGATGCCAAGGTAATATCCATGATTGATAAAATACTTACCTGTGTACCGGTGAAAAAAACCATAAGTATTAGGGATGTAAATGGTATATCAGCATATGTTAAGGTGGATGATATTATATATGCGGAAGCGACCGGACACAGAATTTGCATATATATACCGGGTACACATATTGAATGTTATCGGATTTCACTTGAGGAGCTTTCTAATCTTTGCGAAGGGATTCTTGTCAGAACACATAAAAGTTTTTTGGTTAATAAGAATTATATACAGAATATAGATAAGGTAAATAAATATGTTACGTTGAGGCATCCCGCCAGCTACAAGTCCTATACGATAAAAATCGGAAGAGCTTATAGTAATATGTTAATTTAATGGCGGGAATGACTTGTAAGTTCTCTAAATATTCAGAAGCCATTGATTTACTGCGGTTTTGCCAGACTTAAGAAATATTCGTGTATTCTCGTATCATTATCCAGCTCAGGATGAAAAGCCAGTCCTATCTGGTTTTTATATTTAGCGGCAACTATGTGGTTGTCAATAGTAGCGAGAACATCTACTCCACTGTCAGCGGTTTCTATATACGGCGCACGAATAAATGTCATATTGAAATCACCTATGCCTGCAAAATCAGCAGTTCTCTGGAAACTGCCAAGCTGTCTTCCGTAGGCATTTCTCTTCACACATACCGGCAATGTACCAAAATATACATTTGGATCATTGCTGATTCTTTGTGATAGGAGAATGAGTCCTGCGCAGGTAGCCAGTACAGGGGTGTCATTATCAATCATTTCTTTTATGGGATTGAACATATTAAGCTCATGAAGTAATTTTCCCTGTACGGTGCTCTCTCCTCCGGGAAGAACCAGACCGTCAACAGAGCAAATATCAGATTTCTGTCTGAATTCAACACAATCGCACCCAAGCTCAGAGAGCATTTTTTCATGCTCAATAAACGCTCCCTGAACTGCTAAAATTCCTATTTTCATTACTTAAATTCCTCGTTCTTCCATGATGAGTTTAATTTCATTTTCATTGATTCCGACCATAGCTTCTCCAAGATCCTCAGATAATTCTGCTATGAGTTTTGCATCCTGATAATTTGTTACGGCTTTTACTATGGCATTTGCTCTCTTAGCAGGGTCGCCTGATTTGAAAATACCGGAACCTACGAATACGCCCTCGGCTCCCAGCTGCATCATAAGGGCAGCATCAGCAGGAGTAGCCACACCACCGGCTGCGAAATTTACTACAGGAAGCTTCTTGTTAGCATGTACATATTTTACCAGTTCGTATGGCACCTGAAGAGTCTTAGCTGCTTCATAGAGCTCATCCTCACGCATAGCGGAAAGCTTTGCTATCTCTGAATTCATTTTTCTTATATGTCTTACAGCCTGTACCACGTCACCTGTACCCGGCTCACCTTTGGTTCTTATCATGGAAGCACCTTCGTTAATTCTTCTTAATGCCTCGCCTAAATCTCTTGCACCACATACAAAAGGAACTTTGAATTTGCTTTTGTCTATATGGTATACATCATCAGCAGGAGAAAGCACCTCGGATTCATCTATGTAATCAATCTCAATTGCTTCAAGAATCTGAGCCTCTACAAAATGTCCGATACGGCATTTTGCCATAACCGGAATGCTGACAGCCTCCTGGATTCCTTTTATCATTTTCGGGTCGCTCATTCTGGAAACTCCGCCGGCTGCTCTTATATCTGCAGGAATACGCTCCAGTGCCATTACAGCGCAGGCTCCGGCTTCTTCAGCTATTCTGGCTTGTTCAGGAGTAGTTACATCCATGATGACTCCGCCCTTTAACATTTGTGCTAATCCTTTATTTAATTCATATTGTGTCTGTTCCATTGTCAGAACCTCCTTGTTTTTTATTGGATAAATGCTATAATAAAATTGGTTATATTAAAATATTCAGATTAATAAAGGTTCAGATGCCAGATTGAGGGTGGAAAAATTTGCTGACATATAATTTTCAAAATGTTGAAGGACATATGTATGAATACATATACCAGTGTATAAAAGAAGATATTATTGCAGGAAAGCTGGCTCCGGGAGAGAAGCTTCCTTCAAAGAGAACATTTGCCAAGAATAATGGTATTAGTACCATTACGATTCAAAACGCATATGATCAGTTGATAGCAGAGGGATATATATATGCTCTGCCAAAGAAAGGGTACTATGTGGCTGAGATGGAGGGGATTTCTAAGGTCAAGGTGAAACAGCCCGTTACATTAAATATTAAAAAACCTCAGGATGAAGAGATATTATTTGATTTTTCATCCAATAGAACAGAGCTTAACAATTTCCCATTTTCCATATGGGCTAAAATAATGAGAGAAACCATATCAATGAGGGAGAAGGACTTACTGGAGGTTTCCTTCTGCGGAGGGGTAAGAGAGCTGAGAGTGGCGATAGCTAAGCATCTGGCTTCATTCAGAGGAATGGTGGTAGACCCGGACCAGATTATTATTGGTGCGGGAACGGAGTATTTATACAGCCTTTTAATAAAACTGTTAGGCAGAGATAAGATATACTGCATAGAAAATCCGGGATATCTGAAATTAAAAAAAATATACGAATGTAATAATGCCATATGCAGATACGCAGGGATGGATGACAATGGAATAGTAATAGAAGAGCTGAAGAAAGCAGGTGCACAGATAGCCCATATCAGTCCTAATCATCATTTCCCCACAGGAATTACTATGCCCATAAGCAGAAGGTATGAGCTTTTAGCCTGGGCAAATGAAAGAATGGATAACTATATTATTGAAGATGACTATGACAGTGAATTTCGACTGAATGGCAAACCAATCCCTACGCTGCAGAGTATAGATGCATCGGGAAAGGTTATATATATGAATACTTTTTCTAAGTCCCTGGCATCCACCATACGAATCAGCTATATGATATTGCCGGAGCATCTGGCAAATGAATTTTATGAAAACCTTTCATTCTATTCCTGTACCGTGTCCACATTCGAGCAGTATTCTCTTGCTGCGTTCATCAGTCAGGGGTATTTTGAGAAACACATAAACCGTATGAGACTGCATTACGGCAGAAAAAGAACAAAAATCCTTGAAATGATAAGAAAAGTATTTGCCGGTGATGAATGTGAAATAATAGAAAATGATTCGGGATTACACTTCTTATTACAGCTGAATACCCGGCTGCCGGATAGGGAAATAAAAAGAAGATTGCTGGAAAAGAAGATAAAAATCGGAACAATTACGGATTTTAATCTTGATAAGAAGGTAAAGGACAAGCATCAGTTCATACTGAATTATTCCAATATGGATATCAAGGGTCTTGAATGGGCACTGCCGGAGCTGAAGAAGGTAATGAAATAGAAATATCTATAAATAAGGAAAAAAATATAATTAAGGAATATTAA
>CAMAMD010000162.1 GCA_945836785.1 uncultured Clostridium sp. | reverse complement strand
TATTCCGCCTGCTTGCCTATATGATTACCTTTATTATGTCCATCTGTATCCTGAGCATCATTCCACGCCGGACCTGTTTTCACCTGGATACAATCGGCCGGGAATCCCTGCAGATTTATTTTTTTCACAGACCCGTTCTGTTTCTTTTGGAATATATGAATACATATCCATATATTTACCGGCATTTTCGGAATATGGCCAATTACCTGTGGCTTGTCGCAGCACTTCTATTAGTAATCATACTGGCCCAACCGATATTCTCAAAACCTTTTGAAAAATACAATTCATTTATCAACCAGAAAATTGCAAAAAAAGCCTGATGCAATCAGGCTTTTTTTCTATATTGAAATATACACATCTCCTTACTGGTTCTTATAATAAAAGATTGCAAGCTGTGTCCGGTCACGCAGAGAAAGCTTTTCCAATATCGTACTGATATAATTGCGCACGGTTCCCTCGCCGAGATACAGTCTTGACGCAATCTCTTTGTTACTGTATCCGGCTGCCACTTCTTCGATGATTTCCTGCTCCTTCTCGGATATGTCGTATGCCGCATAATCAAAACGACTCTTCGGATGCATCAGCTCCGGCAGCTTCTCAACGATATCTTCTCCAAATACGTTCTGCCCACCATAAACTGCCCGAAGTGCCGGAATGATTCCGTCAAAATTCTGCTTCAGAATATAACCTTTCGCACCTAGACTTAACGCCTTTACAATATATTCATCATCCATAAAGGTTGTCAGATACAGAATTTTTGCATCTTCATCCTCTGCAAGAATCTGTTGTCCTGCGACAAGGCCGCTCATCCCCGCCATCTGAATATCCATCAGCAAAATATCCGGTTTATACTCACGATAAAGTTTGATTGCCTCTTCTCCGCTGTTTCCGGTTGCGACTACAGAAACCCCTGAATCCGACTCCAAAATCGTTTTTAATGAAATTGCCACTAGCATATCATCATCAACTACCAATACCCTCATAACACCCTCCTCTCGATATTTCCATGCTTTTTATCCATCACATTTATGCAATCTGATTTATGAATTATCATCCTTGGGTAAGGATATAAAAATCCGAAATCCCTGCTCCGTACTTACTGTCATATTCCCGTGCAGAGCCATCACGCGATCCTGCATATTCTGCATCCCGATTCCGCCTGATGCAATGAGCTCTTCCATGTTCCTGTCCTCTGACATGGTTCTTTTCCCATTCTTATCATAATCATGAATCAAAATCTGATACATACCGGGATGCTCCCGCAGGGCAATGTCTACCATATCATTCTGACTATGCTTTAATATATTTGAAACCGCTTCTTTTACAATCCCGATCATAGCATATTTGTAATTACGTTCCACTCTGCCTGCTATGTCATATTCAAGATTGCAGAAGAACCTTGGATGTAAACTATCGGCAAGCTCTGTAATTACCTGTTTCAAATCAACTGATTCATCATGCAGATCATGCACACTCTCCCGGATATTGTTCATCGCCACATCCAGATTATCCTTCACAAGTGAGAGCTGTTCATGGAGCGGTTCTTCCTTATGAATCGTCATCAACGCACCCATCTGTAAAATGGTTCTTGTCAAAAGATGCCCGACATTGTCATGGATTTCCCTTGCGATACGGTTCCGTTCCTTCAGGGTCGCCACATAAATCTCAGAATCCTGTTTTTCAATCAGGTGTCTGTTTTTTTCTGCCAGAAGAATATTTTTCTCTTCCGAATCGTCCCGGATACTTTTCACCATATGATTCAGTCTGTCGTAGGATTCGGTTCTTGCAAAAAGAACGCATGCAACAACGCACAACGCAAGAATCCATACAAATGATACAATCGAAAATTCGCTCACACTCAGCACAAACACTAACCCAAGCAAAATCATCTCGGCATACTGCCTGTCTTTATACATTTCATACACGATGACCGGTGCAACACAAAAAAGTGCCGGACAAAATATACACAAAACAATAAAAACGCCACCAATCATACCGGTCAACAGCCTTCTATCAAAAAAATAACATACACCGGACACGATTACCGCTATCAGGCCAATAATAATCAGATGCACCGTACTGCATTCCATCGTCAGAACAATCACCGACATTGCCAATAAAATTAACCGATCAATTATGTATGCCATAGCCTCTCCATTTTTCATCACATCAACCAATTAGCTATATTGTAACATGCCACTCAGAAATAGGAAAGAAAAAGCATCCCAATTCTACAAATTGAGATGCCCTTTTTCCTCCACGCGTCATACTGGAAAAAGTCAGCTTGCACGGCTCAGTTTTCTTCTCTTGGAAATGACAAGTGCTACTGCAAAGAATGCGAGTGCAAAGAGAAGCTGGATGCCCATGCACATAAATACGGAATTATCTACTTTACCTGCAAATATTTTCTCACTTGCAATTACATACCAGTAAGAAGGTGTAAACTTTGCGATTGTAAGCACCGTGTCACTGAAAATCTCCATCGGCACAAACACACCGCCCAGGAAGGAGAATGACAATGATACCACGTTGGATACCATACTGATAATCTGCGGCTTCATGCTGAATCCTGAAATAATACTCACAACTCCTGCCGAAAGAATCAAAAAACAGAATGAATTCAGTATAATGAAGGCGTTCTGATTCCGGAACAGTTCTCCCCGGAACATAACAACCGACACAGCAATCATAGCGAACCATACACCTAAGCTGAATAATACAGACCCTCCAAATATCTGCAGATTTCTGCTCTTTACCGTCAGTGGCGATATCTCCGACCGCTCCTTCACTTCCTTACGGTTTAATGCAATGATAACCGGTGCCATTGCATTAATCAAAAGGCCAATCAGGATATAAGTCAGATATGTATAAAAATAATAGATTGTCGGCTTCTTCGATCCCTTCCCTTTCATGCTCACAAGATTTTCATTATCAAGCGCCTGTATTGTTTTCTCATTTGCTTCCGCCTCATCACAGCCTGCTGAAATATAAGCATCATAGGTTTTACAAAATGCGTCAATCTGATTATCTACATACATACCGGTTGTACTTCCCGGACGTTTGATATTTGTAAGAGAACATCCGTCCTCGATATAAAGCACATAATCAAGCACCTCAAAGAAGAGGGAATCCCGTATCGTCTCATCATCATTTTCCACAGTTACGATATCATGTTTTTCGCTCAGGTATTCTGTCAGATACTCTGCCTTTGTCGAGGTATCCTGATTGAAGATTGCAACCGAAAGCCTCGATTCCGTGTAAGCATTATTGCCTGTTCCGATTGCAGACATGACACAGAGCAATATCGTGAATATGACAAAATATGTAATAAACGAAGGAATCTGTTTTTTTGTTATCTTAAAAAATGTATTAAAGACTTGCATACTGTTTTCTCCTTCCTAAAAGAATTCCACCCACAAAAAATACTGCTGACAGCACCATCATCGAAATGAGATTGCCTGCAAAACGATCGTATGTATCGTATACATTCAGCGCGTAAAAGGCATCACTGATCATAACTGCCGGATTGA
>CAMAMD010000161.1 GCA_945836785.1 uncultured Clostridium sp. | reverse complement strand
GCTATTTTCATGCATACGGGGTATAATGATGCTCATAAAATAGAAGATAGAAAGAAAAGAGGACTATCATGAATTTTCTGGTTGAATTAATTAAAGGCGTTTTTGTCGGGGTGGCTAATATCATTCCGGGAGTCAGCGGTGGTACTATGGCTGTATCGTTTGGCATATATGACAAGCTGCTTTCTTCCATATCAAATCTGTTTAAGGATTTTAAAAAGAGCATCAAAACATTGCTGCCAATTGTTCTTGGTATGGCAATCGGAATTGTATGTTTCACCTTTATCATCCCGTGGTTGCTTGCCAACCAGCCATTTATCACATCACTGGCATTTACCGGTCTGATTCTCGGCGGATTGCCGGCGATAATCAAATCCTTAAAAGACGGATGGGCAAAAGATACAAAGCGTTCCGTTTCCGTTAACATTATTTTATTTTTGATTTTGGCAACGTTAGCGATTCTGCTTGTATTTATGAATGGTGACAGTGAAAGCGGTGTCCTGCTTACTGCAAACCCATCTACCATGATTACAGTTTTCTTCATGGGTATCATTGCCGCCGCAACCATGGTTATTCCCGGGGTCAGCGGCTCGCTGGTGCTGATGATTCTCGGATATTATTTCGGTATTATAAATGCAATTAAAGATTTCATCAGTGCCCTGAAAGATTTTGATTTTAAAGTTTTACTGAATCAGGCTCTGATTTTAGCTCCTTTTGCCATCGGATGTATTATCGGTATATTTTTCATATCCAAACTGATTGAATGGTTGTTTTTACATTTTGCATCCGCTACATTCAGTGGTATACTCGGGCTGATTGTCACTTCTCCATTCTCTATCTTTTACAAGGTACAGCAGGAATACAACATGTCCGGAACAGGCGTTTTGCAGATTATCATTGGCATTATCGTATTTGTTGTCTGCGTTGCCCTTACCCTGTTCATGGCAACACTGGGCACAAGTGAAGATAAGACTGATGATACGGAGATAACCAAACAAAGCGAATGAAAAACTACACCTACATCGTACAATGCAATGACGGGTCCCTCTACACCGGATGGACAAATGACCTTGACAGGCGCATACAAGCGCACAACTCCGGAAACGGAGCGAAATATACCCGTTCCAGACTGCCGGTCAAATTAGTATATTCCGAAGAACATCCGACAAAAGAAGAAGCCATGAGCAGAGAATTTCATATCAAAAAAATGACCCGCGATGAAAAACTCGCCTTAATTCAATCCAAAAATCAAAACAATCAAAAATAAGGCTGTCACATGACAATGGTATGGCAGGACTATATGTATCAATGTAGGAAAACCGTTTGTGAACGCCGGTACTTAGCGAGATAGAAAAGAAGTATGCACTACAAATACACAATGTGTAAATTATGTAGTGCATACTTCTTTTCTGTCGAGCTTAGTATCCGCTGCGTGAGCAACCGAGCAAAAGCGGGTTTTCCTACATTGATACATATAGCCCTGCCATACCATTGTCATGTGACAGCCTTATTTTTATTTCATTTATCTTGGCATCTCAGTGAAGCCAACTTTTTTCTTTACCTTGCGCAATGTCTTATTTGCATAGTAAGCCGCCTGCTCGGCGTTATCCTTAATGATACGGTCAATATATGCCTTATCCTTTGTAAGCTCATCATAGCGGGCCTGAAGCGGTGCCAGCTCAGCCGCAACTGCCTCGCCGACAATTTCTTTCAGCTTTCCATATCCCATACCGTCAAATTCATGAAGTGCCTCATCAATTGTTTTTCCTGATACGGCACAGTAAATATCTATCAGATTTTTGATTCCCGGCTTATCATCGCTGTACGCAATCATACCATCCGAATCAGTAACCGCTTTCTTGAATTTACGCATAATCGTATCTTTATCATCCAAAAGGTAGATGCTCGCATTCGGATTCTCATCCGATTTTGACATCTTCTTTGTCGGATCCTGCAGGCTCATGATACGCGCACCGCTCTTGCCCATATAGCCTTCAGGAATTGTAAATACATCCCCGTAAATTCCATTAAATCGATTTGCAATATCCCTTGTAATCTCCAGATGCTGCATCTGATCCTTTCCAACAGGCACCAAATCCGCCTGATACAAAAGAATGTCCGCAGCCATAAGTACAGGATATGTAAAAAGTCCTGTATTGATATTATCCGCATGCTTCGCCGATTTATCCTTGAACTGTGTCATACGGTTCATTTCACCCATATAGGTAAAGCAGTTCAATATCCATGCCAGCTCAGCATGTGCAGGAACGTGAGACTGGAAGAATATGCAGTTTTTCTCCGGATCAAGACCTGCTGCAATATACAACTGAAGAAGTCTCCTTGCATTCTGGCGAAACTCTGTCGGATTCTGTCTCACAGTTATGGAATGTAAATCCATGATACCATAAAAGCATTTGATTCCTTCCTCATCACTCAGATTCACCCAGTTTTTTAATGCTCCCAGATAATTTCCCAGAGTAATCATACCCGTTGCCTGCATACCCGACAGCATTGTCTTTTTTCCGTCTATCATATCTATCTTCCTCTCTTCTATCCTCTAATTCTCATCATCACTTGACATATTCATAACCTGACGTTTTCTTGCCAGCTCATCATTTGCAAGATACTCGTCATAAGTGGTCTGTTTATCTATCAGGCCTGTATTTGTAAGCTCCATAATACGGTTTGCCGTGGTCTGCACAAACTGATGATCCTGACATGCAAATAATACCACACCCGGGAATTTTATCAGTCCGTTGTTCAGTGCTGTAATTGACTCCATATCAAGATGGTTGGTCGGCTCATCCAGAATAAGCACATTGGAACCCATAATCATAAGCTTGGATAAAAGACATCTTACCTTTTCTCCTCCCGACAACACCTTGACCTTCTTTACGCCATCTTCACCGGCAAATAACATTCTGCCGAGGAACCCTCTGACATAGGTTGCATCCTTGTCATCGGAATACTGTGCCAGCCAGTCTGCAATCACCAGATCATTGTCAAATTCTTTTGTATTATCTTTCGGGAAATATCCCTGGGACGTGGTAACACCCCATTTGAAGCTTCCCTCATCCGGCTCCAATTCTCCCGCAAGAATACGGAATAAAGTTGTTGTAGCTATGGTATTCGGACCCACAAATGCTATCTTATCATCATGTCCTACCGTAAATGATATATTGTCAAGCACCTTGACACCATCCACAGTCTTGGAAATATTAGATACTGTCAAAACCTCATTTCCGATCTCACGCTTCGGTCTGAAATCAATATACGGATATTTACGGCTGGACGGTTTAATCTCATCCAGTTCAATTTTCTCCAATGCACGTTTTCTTGAGGTTGCCTGCTTTGATTTTGAAGCATTTGCCGAGAATCTCTGTATGAATTCCTGCAGCTCCTTAATCTTTTCTTCTTTCTTCTTATTTGCCTCTTTCATCTGCTTTATCATCAGCTGACTTGACTCATACCAGAAATCATAGTTTCCGGCATAAAGCTGAATCTTTGCATAGTCGATATCTGCAATATGTGTACA
>CAMAMD010000160.1 GCA_945836785.1 uncultured Clostridium sp. | reverse complement strand
ATGCCTCCAATAGTCTTTCTCTGCCGTACATATTTTCATACCAAAATACTTTTTCTCTTTTATCCTTTTGACAATAGTAATAGTATCTGCCTGAATCCTCTTCTTCACTCCTCGTCGGTCCCTCATTGGTGTATGGATGTTTCCTATATAATTCTCTTATATCTGCATCAGCCATTATTTTTCCATTAACACAAGCTATGGCGTATACTTTGTGAATAATTTGCATCTTCTTAAATGGAGCCTCTGATATTGGCAATCTGGTGTTGTAATCATATAGCTGAACACTGCGATATTTCTGTTCGTCTGATATCACGATCTGTCCATTATTTAATATCCATGTTATATTATCAAGGCTTATAGCTATCTCTCTATCCTTTTTCTCTGCACGCAATTCCATAGGTGCAGCTACTCCACATATTAAAAGAGAAATGCCAAGAGATGCACAGGTAACTAAAATCATTATCGCCAGCATTTTTCTTTCAACATCCGAGAAAGAATCATTTGCAAATATAATTCCTGCTACTATTGATACAACAATTCCTATGCCTGTCAGAATTAAAAATGTTATCACTATTCTGTAAGCAGTATTGTAGTTCCTGTTACTTGTCAGTTTTTCCTTGCAATCCGGTTTTTCAGTATCAGTGTATGGTGCATATTGGACGGTGTATCTTATCTGGGACTGTATTTTTCTATAATCATCCATAGGTGAATGATCTCTTATTGTTACCGGTAACATATTACACAGTCCTCCTTTGTACCTTTTAATGTTTCAATGAGTTTAAAGCTTTTATAAGATTCCATAATATAACGATTTACCATTTGCCCGCCCCATCCTTGTGAGCCATCTGATACAACCACACACCCATTTAACAGTACCCATGTTTTACTTTCCTGTATATATTTCGTTTTCTACAAGTTTCAGTGGACCAGACTGTCCTATCATTGATTGTCTCAGACTTTCCGATGGATTTTTCAATTGTGTCTGTGTTACTGAATCAGCCGGAGCCTCAGCACCACACATGTTGCAAAATCTTCTGTTTCCAATCTCACTACCGCATATTTTACACTTCATCTTTATACCTCAATTCAGTCAATTTATACGAACATGTTACAACAAGATTTATTGAATTTCTATAAATCCACAGAGGTTTAACACACATTTAGCATAAATTTAAACATGAAGCGTGCGATAAAAAAACGGAGCCATCGAGGCTGCCGCACTAAGATAATTAACATGGACATATTCCAATTATCTTAATGCGAAGCACCGATGACTCCATACACAAATGAAAAATAATCCGTATTGATAATCTCATCCGAGATATACAGTATATTCTCAACCTTTTCTATCATGGAATCTATATATCCGTCCGGTACATATTTTTCATCCACAAGATAGTGCACTTCACCAGTGGAAGTATTATACCGCACTTTGTCAGTCATAAAACTATGGTCTGCAAAAATCACAAGTTCTTCCGAATCAGACATGATATCATGCCCCGCAAGAAGCCTGGAATCATAATTTACGCCCAGCATGTTAAGCAACGTAGGCAGGATATCCACACTGGCGCAAAGCTTCTCCACTTTAACCGGGCCTTCTACAGCACTGCCATCCCGAAGCCGCAATTCCCCGTCCTCCATAGCTGTGCTCCATATCCCAAGGCATGATCTGTGGAGCTCAAAATGATCAGTTGAAATATCCGCACCAGCCATCGCATCATAGACATCCGAATCAAGACCATACGGATAATGATCCGGCGTAACCACAAACAACGTGTGATCCAATGTTCCCGCTTCATCCAATTTTTCCATCAAAAACTCCAGTGCCTTATCAAGTTCCATCTGTGACGCTATATATGCCACCGCTTCCTCCGGAAGATTCATTCCCTCCGTCAGTTTCTCCGCTTCCTCCCGATTCTTGAGGCTCATGGCATTATAGCTGTAATTATATGGTAAATGCCCGCTGAATGACATAAAGTACATGACAAATGGATCTTCATTTATGAATTCATCATATACTGCTTCCATGGTATCCAGGTCCGAATATGGCGAGTAATACGGAATCTCAAGACCATAATCAATTGCCTTAAAATCATAGCCCATGTTGGCGTGCGTTTCACTTCGGTTATAATAATAAAATGTAAAATCATGATACGCTTTGCAGGTATAACCCCGTGGTTTCAAAGCATTTCCCAGTGCATATGGCTGATAGGTCTCTGCAGATTTATAAAAACTCCAATCGGAAGAACACGGATACTGCCCAATGCAATTCACGTATTCCCCGTCAATTGTACTGTGGTACCATCTCGGATTATAGAAATTATCAAAGACAAATCCCTGATTCATAATTTTGTACAAGGTGGGCGTGCATGTATCGGAGATACCGTATCTGCTCAGACTCTCCGCCGTGACAAATACAACATTATAATCCTCGAACAAGCCTGTATAAGCATTCTCCATAGTTGGTTCCAATCCCGATATATATGCAGTTATATTGCGCAGCTCCTCATTTTCGGCAGAATCATACAACTGTTTCAATTGAATTGTCTCGTCAATCTGTTCACAATATGAAACCTCGTACCCGCCTGCACTGTCGGATATCACAGCATATGCACTTCCCGGTGCACGCTCCACAACGCCATGCATAGTCTCCTCTGCAGTATCCCCATTAAACTCAAAACTGACATTCTTTTTATTACCACCGGCCATCGCAGTACCATCCCGTACAGTGGTTACTGCCACACCCAGCTTTTCCATCGAAAGCTCTAAGACATAATTGCCATGGAATAAATCATACGGCGAATACATCGTCTTCCCCTGTATCGGGAGAATCATAATCGCCAGAATCCACAATACCGCACATACACCACCACCGATAAGTGTTCTCTTAAATCCCGGTTGCGGAAACGATATGCATGTAATATGTAAAATTACGAGGGTGACAAGCGGAAGCAGCATTGCAGCTATCCAGCCTGCATTCTCCCGCATTTTATCAAATAAAACCACCTTAAAATTCATTGCATTTTCTGCGCCACCCACTGAAACAAGGCTCAAAAAAGTTCCAAAGATTCTAAAGTAAATCAGCTGCGTTATATAATATATACAGAAAATCCCCGTGAAAAGATAGCTCATAACAGCATTTCCTATCTTTGGAAGCAGCATCGTAAGCATCGCAACCGTCATTCCGACAGCCGCACCGAAACTACATATATGTATCAGATTCACATCCACTCTGCCATATATAGCAACGTGAAAAACCAGTTCCAGATACAGCACGGCTACAACAAAAAACAAACTTCTCCAAAACATATTATATTTAATATGAACCTTATGTCTCATGATACAGTCTCCTTTATCCGGCCTACGTCAGTCTATTTCTCTAAAATTATACTCGTACAGCTTCAAAAATCAAGCAGAATCCCCACTGAAACTGCTTTTACTGCCTGTCTTGTTTTTTCCGGAAAACTATTCTATAATCAACAACAGAAAAACTGTCGTCACACGCAAATATTCACATACACATGGAGGCTTTAATAGA
>CAMAMD010000159.1 GCA_945836785.1 uncultured Clostridium sp. | reverse complement strand
ATCCTGATAAACCTTTATATCTTCATTGCCTGACATCCGTCAAACCTCCAATTAAATGTTTATTTATTAGATAAATAATTATGAATACCCTTTGCAGCAGCTTTTCCTGCACCCATTGCAAGGATTACAGTAGCTGCACCTGTAACTGCATCACCACCGGCAAATACGCCTTCCTTTGTCGTTTTTCCAAACTCCTCATCAGCGACGATGCATTTCCACTTGTTTGTCTCTAATCCCTCAGTAGTAGATGAAATCAGAGGATTTGGTGATGTTCCGAGGGACATGATTACCGTATCAAGCTCCATCTCGAACTCGCTGCCTGCTACCTCAACAGGTCTGCGTCTTCCAGACGCATCAGGCTCACCAAGCTCCATCTTAATACATTTCATACCTCTTACCCAATTGTTCTCATCTTCAAGGATTTCAATCGGATTTGTGAGAAGGTCAAAGATGATACCTTCTTCCTTTGCATGATGTACTTCTTCCACTCGTGCCGGAAGCTCTTCCTCACTTCTTCTGTACACAATGTGTACCTCAGCACCAAGACGAAGCGCTGTTCTTGCAGCATCCATGGCAACATTGCCGCCACCTACGACTGCAACCTTCTTACCTCTCATAATCGGCGTATTGGAATCTTCATTGAATGCCTTCATCAGGTTGCTTCTTGTCAAATACTCGTTAGCAGAGAATACACCATTCGCATTCTCTCCCGGAATGCCCATAAACTTCGGAAGACCTGCACCGGAACCGATAAATACAGCCTCAAAGCCCTCTTCCTCGATCAACTCATCAATGGTAATGGATTTACCAATGATCACGTTCTTTTCAATCTTGACACCAAGTGACTCAACATTCTCGATTTCCTTGGCAACAACTGCTTCCTTAGGAAGTCGGAATTCAGGAATACCATAAACAAGGACTCCACCTGCCTCATGAAGTGCCTCGAAAATCGTCACATCATAACCAAGCTTTGCAAGATCACCTGCGCAGGTAAGACCTGCAGGACCAGAGCCAATGACTGCTACCTTTTTACCATTCTTTTCTTTTGCAGGCTCGGGCTTAATACCGTTTTCTCTTGCCCAGTCAGCTACAAAACGCTCAAGCTTACCAATAGAAATCGCATCACCCTTGATGCCTCTGATACACTTGCCTTCACACTGGCTTTCCTGAGGACATACACGACCGCAAACTGCTGGAAGTGCTGATGACTCACTGATAATCTTATATGCTTCTTCAATATTACCAAGCTTTACCTGCTCTATAAATGCAGGAATATTAATTGATACCGGACATCCCTTCACACACTGTGCATTTTTACAATTGATACAGCGTGTTGCTTCCTCCATCGCTTCATCTTTATTATATCCAAGACAAACTTCTTCAAAATTCTTTGCCCTGACTTCTGCTTCCTGCTCACGTACAGGTACTTTTGTTAATACATCCATTATTTGTCACCTCCGCACTGACCACATCCACCGTGGTGCGTATCTCCTTCCTGTAATTTAAGCATTGCTCTTCCCTCAGCAGTCTTGTAGATCTGCTGACGCTTCATAGCCTCATCAAAGTTTACAAGATGTCCATCAAATTCAGGGCCATCAACACATGCAAACTTCACCTGATCTCCTACTGTAACACGACATGCACCACACATACCTGTACCATCGACCATGATCGGATTCAGGCTGACGATTGTTGGTATACCAAGCTCCTTTGTAAGCTTGCACACGAATTTCATCATAATCATAGGACCAATAGCAACACACAGATCATATTTCTTGCCTTCATCTACGAGATCCTGGATTGTCTGGGTAACCATACCCTTGCGACCATAAGAACCATCATCTGTTGTCACATACAGATTGCCTGCTACAGCTTCCATCTCCTTTTCAAGGATCAGTAAATCGTGATTCTTGGCACCTACGATAACGTCTGCTGCGATGCCATTATTGTGCAGCCACTTTACCTGTGGATATACAGGTGCAGTACCAACACCACCGGCAACAAATAAGATATTCTTCTTTGCAAGATCTGCCTTGTCCTCATGAACCATTTCAGAAGGACATCCCAAAGGACCTACAAAATCATGAAAAGAATCGCCTGCCTGAAGTGCAGCCATTCTTGTTGTCTCGGCGCCTACCGTCTGGAACACGATGGTTATTGTTCCTTTTTCTCTATCATAATCACAGATCGTAAGAGGAATTCTCTCACCATCCTTATCCATTCTAACAATCACAAACTGACCGGGCTGGCAGTTCTTTGCCACACGCGGTGCTTCCACTACCATAAGATAAATATTGGTAGTAAGCTCTTTGGCTTCTAAAATTTTGTACATTCGTTTATTCACCGTACCTTTCGTGTAAATTTTCCATATCGTAACTATTCAGTACCTTCATAGTTACGAGCACAAATCCATGCAAAATCACCTTTGGTGATGGATTTGTGCCTGCTACCACTACTCTTTCTCACGGTCAGCGCAGTAAATGCGCAGACCTGCTGAAAAGTCACTCCATATCCATATCATTGTATATGAAAAGCTTCACAATTTCAACTTTTTTTCATAAAATACACCAGATAATTATTCATGCATGCTCTCTGACATCCATTCCTAGCCCATATCATAAAGCAAAGAGGAATACCAGTCCCCACTGTGCTAGTATTCCTCTTGAATGCTTTGTATCCAAAACTACATTCATCCTATAATTTTTGCTACATTCTTTGCTTTATGCTGTTTCTCCTCATACAGCTTACCATCTGCTAATGTCATGGCTGCTTTTAGTTCAATGTTATCATCTGTCGAAATAACATATGTACCGATTGAAACTGTAACATTATATGGTTTTGAACTCGACTCATTGAACAGCCTGAATCTGTCATAAACTTCTTCTACAAATGGTCTGCCATCGTCCTCTGAAATATATTTTTTGATAACAGCAAATTCGTCTCCACCAATTCTTCCGGCAATGCCATCCTCTTCCACCACTTTTACAAGAATCTCACTAATCGTTTTAATTGAAAAGTCACCATCATCATGACCATATCTGTCATTAATGATTTTCAGATTATTCATGTCAACATACGCAATTAATGTACCAACTCCCATATTGCGGTTTTGTTCCAAAAGCCTTGTTGCATTTTCAACAAATCCCCTTCGGTTCAGAATACCTGTCAGCACATCTGACTTAGAAAGCGTATCCAGTACAATATTATTTTCTTTCAGTGTAATCAGACTTTCTTCAAGCTGACGCTGTATTTTTTCATTTGTCCTTAACAATTCAATTGTCTTTGCTGCCGCGCTCAATTGGTTGATTAGAAACTCTCCATTTTCAAATAACTTTTCGGACATATCACACAAGATAAAGCCATAAATCATTTGGTTCGAAAAAAGTGGAAGTAAGATTTGTGCTGTATGTCCATTATCTGTTTCGCAGCCCCTAAAAATCATGTTGATATCTCGTTCCTGATATTCGGACAATATACTTTTGGCTTCACCATTTTTCAAAATAGCCTTTAAATATATCTTGTCCGGCAGTTCGAATACCTCATGTT
>CAMAMD010000158.1 GCA_945836785.1 uncultured Clostridium sp. | reverse complement strand
AACATGATGTATGATCCAAAAACATTTTATATGGCTTATAAATATGTTCATCCGCATGGTACTGATATAATGCCAAAAATGTTTTCCCACAATATACTCGTATTATCTCATCCGGCTTCTGTCCCGTTTTTTCCATGAAACTACCCGGCTTTAACTTATTTCCGTTCATCAGTGCATTTTCATACACTGATTTGATATGAACTGCCTGATATTCTTGCAGTAAACTATCCATAGGAATAATATGGGACGCCAATTTTTCATCAGCCACCAAAGTTTCTATTTCAGACAAACGCAGAGAATCTTTTAACTGATATCCATGTACCGACTGTCTGCAAAGTCCGCTCAGTGTTGCACCACACCCCAGTTTTTCTCCCACATCCCTGCACAGACTACGGATGTAAGTACCCTTGGAGCAATGTACATCAAAACAAACCTCGGGCCATGCAATCTGAATATCGGAAATAGAATAGATTTCTACCTTTCTTGCTTTTCTCTCTATCTCAATTCCCTGCCTTGCATATTCATAAAGCTTTTTTCCATCCTTTTTTATGGCAGAATACATAGGCGGTATCTGCTCATATTCCCCCTC
This sequence comes from uncultured Clostridium sp., assembly GCA_945836785.1. Next base: position 2,972 of record CAMAMD010000158.1, on the reverse strand, counting down.
AAAGGATTTTAGTGTCTCAAGTACAATATCTTCTGTTATACCGTCCGACAGAGCACATTCCGATAAAACCGTTCCTGTTATATCCTCTGTATCGGTAGTAACCCCAAGTTTCATGACCGCATGGTACCTTTTTGTCCCCTCCGTCAGCATATCGACAAGTTTTGTCGCACTACCCAGGCACACCAACAATACTCCTTCTGCCATCGGATCCAGTGTTCCGGTATGTCCGATTTTCTTCTGTTTTAAGATACCTCTCAGCTTTGCAACCACATCAAAGGAAGTATAGCCCTGTTCCTTATATACATTTATCACTCCGTTAATCAACAGTCTCTCCCCTTTTTTCAGAGTTGTTCCTTTACCATACAAAGGATCTCATGCAATATATCCTCATAGGATCCTTTTATATCAAATCCGGCAGCTCTGACGTGTCCGCCTCCGCCAAATTTTACGGCTATTTTACTTACATCCACATATGAAACGGAACGCAAACTAAACTTAAAACATGCCTCATCAAGCTGATAGATAAATATCGCAACCTCAACACCATCCGTCACCCGTATCTTATCTACGATTCCGTCCGTATCCTCTTTGGTTGCGTGACATGCCTCAAACATATCTTTCGTGACACATGTAGAAATCACTTTGCCATCCATATAAAGCTTTGCTGCCATCAAAGCCATACCGGTAAGCTTATTCTGATTAAAATTCACCTTATAAAAGGTTTCATCTATTACATACTGGGAACGAGCGCCAAGCTGAATCATCTTTCCGGCAATACACATTGTATCGGCAGATGTACACGGATATTTAAATACCCCTGTATCATGTACAATACCCAGATAAATAGCTTCCGCGCATTCTTTTCCTATCCGCTCTGAATCAATATGCCTATATAAAACCTCACATGTGGAGGATGCATCCGGATCACAGTAGTAATAATTTCCAAATCCGGTATTGCTCCCATGGTGATCAAGGCATATCGAGTCCTTCGCATTTGCAAATATGGCAGAAAACTCACCATGTCTGTCCGTGTCTCCACAATCAAGGGATACCGCAAGATCATAAATCGTGTCATCCGCCTCATGCCGGATTTGTCCGGCTCCTCTTAAAAAGCCAAACTTTTTCGGAATCGGCTGCAAATAGACAACGACATGTTTTTCCCCATAATTATCCAGAATATAATTATACAAACCAAGGCAGGAACCGACACAATCTCCATCCGGTCTGATATGCCCCATAATTGCAATCGTTTTTGCATTTTCAATTTTCTCTATAACCTGGTTTTTCCTGTACATGTATTACTTCATGACCTCATCTATCTTTCTGGACATTTCGATTCCGTACTCTATGGAATGATCCAATACAAATGTTATTTCCGGTGTATTACGCAAATTCACGGTTCTGGCAAGTTCGCGCCTGATATATCCATTGGCACTTTCCAGACCTGCCAGTGTTTCCCGTGCAGACTCCTCATCACCCAGTACACTGATATACACTTTACAATATTTCAAATCAGGTGTCACAATAACATCTGTAACCGAAGTCATAGGATTGATACGGGGATCCTTGATTTCCATACTGATGATACGGCTCAATTCTCTCTGCACTTCACCGTTTACACGCTGATTTTTATGACTTGCCTTTTTCATTTTAACTATACTCCTTATTGTCTATCTTGGAACTTCCTCCATGACATATGCCTCAATCAAGTCGCCTTCCTTGATATCATTAAATCCGTCCATAACAAGACCACATTCAAATCCTGACTTAACTTCCTTTACATCATCCTTAAATCTCTTCAGGGATGCAAGTGAACCTTCAAAAATCTGATCTCCCTCACGGGTAATTCTGACACTGCAATTTCTTCTTATGACGCCATCCAATACATAGGAACCGGCAATTGTACCGACGCCCGATGCCTTATAAGTCTGTCTCACCTCAGCGTGACCGATTATCTTCTCCTCATAAATCGGATCAAGCATTCCCTTCATAGCCGACTCGATATCCTCTATCGCATTGTAAATGACTCTGTACAATCTGATATCAACCTTCTCACGGTCAGCGACATCCTTTGCCTGATTGTCAGGTCTGATGTTAAATCCGATAATGATTGCATTTGAAGCCGATGCAAGTATAACATCAGATTCGTTGATTGCGCCTACACCCGAATGAATACATTTAACTGCAACTTCATCATTTGATAACTTAAGCAGACTGGATTTAACTGCCTCAACAGAGCCCTGTACATCCGCCTTAATAATCAGGTTCAGATCCTTAACATTTCCTTCCTGAATCTTATTATACAAATCATCCAAAGACATTCTGGATTTTGTATCGGCAATCAGCTTCTCCTTGCCTCTGGTGATAAATGCTTCCGAAATCTGGCGTGCTTCCTTTTCATTCTCGGTTGCTACAAAAATCTCACCTGACTGAGGTACACCATTCAGACCGAGAATCTCCACAGGCATAGACGGAACAGCTTCCTTTACTTTCCTGTGCTTATCATCAAACATCGCTCTTACCTTACCGTGAACATTACCGATAGCCACGCAGTCACCCACATGAAGCGTTCCTTTTTGAACAAGCACTGTAGCCACAGAGCCGCGTCCCTTATCAAGCTGAGCCTCAATAACGATACCTCTTGCTTTTCTCTTCTTATTGGCCTTTAATTCCAAAATTTCTGCCGTCAGAATTATCATTTCAAGAAGATTATCGATTCCTTCTCTCGTGTGAGCCGATACAGGGCAGAAAATAGTAGAGCCACCCCAGTCCTCCGGCACGAGTTCATATTCCATAAGCTCCTGTTTTACACGGTCGATATTTGCACTTTCCTTATCAATTTTATTAATTGCAACTATAATTTCAATTCCGGCGGCCTTCGCATGATTGATGGCCTCCACCGTCTGCGGCATGACACCGTCATCTGCAGCTACGACCAGAATTGCAATATCTGTGGACTGTGCACCACGCAT
>CAMAMD010000157.1 GCA_945836785.1 uncultured Clostridium sp. | reverse complement strand
ATGCCGGAATATTACAGGCAAAATGTATATGAGGGCATGCGTCAGGAGATGCAGCCGGTATATCCGCTTACGCATGGACTTTCCAATAAAACATTTCAGAAAGCGATTATAAGTACGCGGGAGCTCATCTGTCGTATGGAGGATTATCTTCCTGAAGACATTCTGCATGAATACGGACTGATGGAGTTGGCGGAGGCTTATGACAATATTCATTTTCCGATGAATGAGGCTGTGTTACGCAATGCGATAAAAAGGCTTGCATTTGATGAATTTTATCGTTTTCTGTACGATATGTCTGCATTAAAACAGGAGAATATAAAGGCGGAAAATACACATGTTGTTGTGCAGGGGAAAGCGGTAGCGGATTTTGTTTCTGCTTTGCCGTACAGTTTGACAAGGGGGCAACAGCAGGCAATAGAAGATATTCTGGCCGATATGGGCAGTGATAGTGTGATGAATCGCCTTGTGCAGGGGGATGTAGGTTCCGGTAAGACAGTTGTTGCGGAGGCAGCTTTGCTTGCCTGTGCGAAACAGGGTTACCAGGGAGCTCTTATGGTGCCTACGGAGGTGTTGGCAAAACAGCATTATGATGAGCTTTCTGCCACATTGTCCGAGTACGGGATTAAAACTGCATGTCTGGTCGGTTCCATGTCGATGAAGGAAAAGAGAAAAGTATATGAAATGCTGCATACCGGGGACATCGATATTGTGGTAGGTACACATGCTCTGATTGAGGATAAGGTTCAGTATGCCAATCTGGGACTTGTAGTGACGGATGAACAGCATCGGTTTGGTGTGAATCAGCGAAAAAAGCTGGCAGAAAAAGGCTGCTTTCCGCATGTATTGGTCATGAGTGCAACGCCGATACCGAGGACGCTCGCGATTATCATGTATGCTGATTTGGATATTTCCATGATAACGGAGCTGCCAAAGGGCAGGAAACCAATCAAAAACTGTGTTGTCGGAACGAATTATCGTTCGACGGCATATCGTTTTATTGCCGGACAGGTTGCAGAAGGAAGCCAGGTTTATGTAATATGTCCGATGGTTGAGGAAAGTGACACGTTGGATGTGACCAACGTGACAGAGTATACGGAGACATTACGAAGTGTCCTGCCACAGAATGTCAGGGTGGAACTGTTGCACGGACAGATGAAAGCGGAGGAGAAGAATCATATTATGGAGACTTTCCTTGCAGGAGAAATAGATGTTCTTGTATCTACAACCGTGATTGAAGTCGGCATTAACAATCCGAATGCCACAGTTATGATGGTGGAGAATGCGGAGCGTTTTGGATTGGCACAGTTACATCAGCTGAGAGGGCGTGTGGGACGAGGAAAAAAACAGTCTTACTGTATCTTTATAAACGGAAAAGAATCAAAAGAATCTATGGAAAGACTACAGGTCCTTGAAAACTCCAACGATGGATTCTTTATTGCCGGTGAGGACTTGAAACTGCGTGGTCCAGGGGATTTCTTTGGTATCAGGCAGAGCGGTGAGGTGCTGTTCCAGCTTGCGGATATCTATAATCATGCGGATATGCTTAAAATGGCACAGGAAATATTGCAGAAATACGGAGACAGAGTAATTCCGGGACAACAGGAGGAAATTGGATTGATTCGGAACATGGACACTGTTTTGTAAAATATTCCGGACTGATATTTGGGAAAAAATTTATTTTCGGTTGACATTCGCACATTTTGGGGTTATAGTCATAAAGTATAAATGAGAAACCTGTGATGAAGAATAGTAGCTGTTTATCCGGCTCTTACAGAGAGTTGCCATTGGTGGGAGGCGACAGGGACGTAGACAGTGAATGGGCTTCTGAGGGCGGTCGAAAACCATGGCATTTATGGTGAGTAGTAACCGACGGGAACCAAACCCGTTACAAATAAGGAATGCATGATATGTGTATAAAAAAGAGGATGCTTTGCATCAATTTGGGTGGTACCGCAGGCTGTGTCTTGTCCCTTGATAGGGATAGGACTATTTTTTTTGCACACCCAATGAAAGGAGTAGAAAAATGAAAAAGATGAAAAAAATGTTATGTGTGATGATGGTGCTTGCCATGACATTGGCACTTTGTGCCTGTGGCAAGGAGGAAAAGAAGGATGATGACAGCTTTAAAATCGGAATTATCCAGTATGTGTCTCATCCGTCCTTGGATAATTGCTATAATGGTATCATGAATGCAATTAATGCCAGTGATAAGGCAGATAAAATTATCGTTGACAGACAGATTGGCTCCGACAGTGCGGCTGATTCTGACTGTGCAACCTATGCCGCAAACATGGTATCACAGGGCTATGATATGATTATTGCTATTGCAACCCCGGCAGCTTCGGCAGCCTTTGCAGCGACAGAGGGAACCGACATCCCGGTTATTTTCTGTGCAGTATCAGATCCTGTTGCGGTTGAGCTTGTAGAGAGTATGGATAATCCGGGCGATCTTTGTACGGGAACTTCGGATGTACTTGATATGGAAGCACATGTAGATATGATCCAGGCATTTCTTCCAGACGTAAAAACCATCGGTGTAGTATATACGACCAGTGAGGCAAATTCGATTACACAGCTCGGAAATCTGAAATCTGTTTGTGATGCCAGAGGACTTACCGTAGAGGCAATCGGTATTCAGAATGATGCAGATATTCCTGCTGCTGCACAGGCGTTAGCGGAGAAAACGGATTGTTTCTTGAATTTCACAGATAATAAAGTCGTGAATAATCTGTCTGTATTGCTAGAGGCAACGAATGCGGCAGGAATTCCGATATTTGGTTCAGAGGAGGAGCAGGTCAAGAACGGATGTGCAGCTTCCATGTCGATTGATTATGTTGCACTTGGGGAGATTACGGGTGAAATGGCACTTGATGTTTTATTGAACGGTGCTGATGCAAAGACCATGGCTGTTAAGACTACATCGGATGCAACGCCGGTTATTAATTCCAAGGTATTATCAGATTTGAATATAGCCGTTCCGGATGATTATAAAGATGCAGTGGATGTAGCAGAGTAGACTGGAGGAAGTCATGTCAGGCGTAATTAGTTGTATGGAAGTATTTCTCACGGATGGATTTATGTATGCACTTCTTGCCATGGGTTTCTATGTTTCCTACACAATTCTGGATTTTCCGGATCTTTCTGTGGAGGGAACGGTACTCTTAGGTGGCGTCAGTCATGCCCTTATGATTAAGGCAGGCTTGAATCCATGGCTGGCATTGGTTCTCGCATTTATATTGGGTGCATTGGCAGGTTCCGTGACAGGAATACTTCATGTAAAGTTAAATATCCGACCGCTTCTTTGTGGAATACTGGTTTCAACTGCCTTGATATCGGTTAATCTTGTAGTTGCAACTGTAGGTATGGGAGGAAATCTGAAGGGTGAAGACGGTCTGAGTACGGTATCCATCGGAAGAGGTGAGGCAACCATACTTCGGACATATCCTGCAAAGCTATTGCCGTCGTTGGTTGATGGATTTCATCTTCGCGATTTGATTGTATTTGCCGGAATTGCAGTTATTATGAAATTGGTTTTAGACTGGTATCTTGAGACGAAAAATGGTCTTTTGCTCCGGGCAACAGGAAATAATCCGCAGTTTGTAACAATGC
>CAMAMD010000156.1 GCA_945836785.1 uncultured Clostridium sp. | reverse complement strand
GTATATCCGACCCTTGTCTTAGTTTCAGATACGACACTGCCATAGCTATATGTACCAGCTGCTAATCTACTGCCCTGAGGAAGTGCTGTATAGGCCTTAACAGAAACTTCTTCTCCCGCTGCTCGTGCAGTATTACTAATCGGCATCAGCGTTCGTTCTGCAACAGAATATGTTCCATCCTTATTCTGCATATAAATTTCTTCGACTTCCCCCCAGTTGTCATATACAACGCACATTCCAACAGCTGGATCTGGCAGTTCTTCACGATAAACAGGCAATCCTTCAACTTCCTGCTCAATCTTTTCGAGAAATGCGTTTTCTTCTTCAAGAGAAAGGACTGGTAAATCAGATGTCATACATGTCTTTGTACTGTTTTTATCCACTGAATCAGCTGCTTGTTCATAAGCAGAAGCTTTTTCCATTCCATCGAGCATGGTTTGTGATAAGGATATGGGTTTCCACATGCCATCTGACACATACTCCAGTACTGTACCTGGTGTTGCAGAATTTGGAATTTCGCTGTTTTTAATCACATTAGATGTGTCAATCGCCTGAGCAGAAACCATACTCCCAATCATAATGCCCATTGTGCATATCATACTCAAAGTTTTTTTATACATCATGCCTTTACTCCCTTCGTTATAAATATGTGTGTTATCTATCAATTACTGTACGATAGATAAACCGGACAAATCAAATGAAGATTATGCTCTTGCGTTTGTCTTCTGCACTGGACTCGCTCCTCTCTAAATATCACATAAAACATACGTCCTTTCAATTAATAAGACAATTATCCGCCGCAAAATGAAACATATTCCGGGGAATTTCTCAAAAAATTTATTTTGCATTAATAAAGTAAAATACTCCTTTTCCGAGGTATTATATACATTTAAGATCTTATGACCGTCTTTAAATCTGAATCTGAAGCCAGCGTATCGGCATTATACAGATACAGGACATCCGTCACATATTCCGATTCCAGCAGCAATTCCAGATCATCTGCATAATATCGCGGATCGACCAGAAGGATTTCCGTGTAGTCCTCCACCAGAAATGGTACAAAGCAATTGGCATAGGAATCCTTGAATATCAGAAGTGTTTTGTCGAGCTGTGCATCTGTTTGGATTTTTACAAGCGGGTGGTTGCCCTTCAAAAAAACGGTATACTGATCGCGTACATTTAGAAGATCGGTACAATAGAACGACGCACTTTTTACCTGTTCTTCCGGATAGCTGACAACATAGTTGCAACGATTACGTTTCGGCAGATAAATATATATATCATCTGTTTCAGACATACGAAAGCCGCTGGAAGCAGACAATGTCCCACGGAAGGAATCGGAAACCAGCAGCTTTTGATATTCGGTTTCTGCGCCGGTGAGTTCGTTTTCCTTTGCAAAAGCAAGATACGCTGTATACGCACCGAAGGTTGTCCAATGATGGTCGGTACGATAATAAACCTGTTCACTCTGCGCTGCTTCTGATAAAGAATCATACACATCCACAAATTCGATGCCGATAGATGCGCATTCCTGTTCCATGCGATCCAAAAACATCATCTCATTCCCCACAGGTGCATGGCACGGCAACTTATCTGACAGAATGGATACCGCAGTTGGTGCGATCAACATATATTGCTGCAAATCAGGATGCTTTTGGAAAAATCGGCGTATGGCAAACAGCGTTGCATCCAGATTATCCGTCTCGGGCTCTGTAAAATTCTGAATCAGATATCCGTCTTTCCCCAAAAAGATGTTGTTGGATTCACGTTTGCCCAGCATACAGTCCACGGTAGTTTTGCACCCAATCCATACAGTCCGAAACGGAAATTGATCTTCTATATAGGATTCATATTGTTCTCCATATCTCCCTGAATATACCGCATCCCATGAAAACATCGGTTTCGTTTCCAGATTGCGGTTTTCTGTTTCAGAATATTCGCATTTCGGTCGAAGTATATATATGCTATTCAGCAACAAGATACTGATAAAAAATATCAGAACAGCGATTCTAAAATACCTTTTTTGATTTCTTTTCATTACGAATACTCCCTAAAACCGAAAATATAAAAATGGATTATATGAGCTGTATACCAGATATGCCGTTGACGTCAGAAATATCATAACCAAACAAATCGCCGCCGACTTAGGCTTGTGTTGTAGTATTGTCTGCCACCAACCTCTGGCCAGTGGCGTGCAGCATATAACGGCAATGAACAGTAAGAGCAGATTGCCATGCAGATCATACAACGCTGTGGAATCCATCCAGCCAGATACGCCAAATCCAAATAAATTCCGAATGTACAACCATGCCTGATTGATCTCGGTATTGCTGAACAAGGCCCATCCGACCATAACCAACAGCATCGTATAGCAATGCTGTAGTATCACGGGTATTTTGGTTAAAACAGAACGCAGTGCAAACTTTTCCAGCAGTAAAATGATGCCATAATACAATCCCCAAAGAATAAAATTCCAACTTGCGCCATGCCATAAGCCGGTCATCATCCAAACGATCAAAATATTACGGATTTGTTTGCGTATGGTTGTCCTGCTGCCGCCCAGAGGAATATACACATAGTCCCGAAACCAAAAGGACAATGTCATATGCCATCTGCGCCAGAATTCAACTACTGATTTTGAAAGGTATGGATAGGAAAAGTTTTCTGGAAAGGAGAAGCCCAGCATATGCCCCATACCGATTGCCATATCAGAATAGCCGCTGAAATCAAAATAGATTTGCAGCGTATACGCAATGATACCGAGCCATGCCGTTAATACGGAACGCCGCTGCATATCTTGTATAGTTGTATATAGTAAGCCAAGCTGATTGGCCAGCAATACCTTTTTGCCCAAGCCGATAATCAGGCGTTCTATTCCCTGTGCGATTTCAAAAAATGGTAGTCTCCGTTCCGTCAGTTGCTTTTCAATATCCGTATATTTGACAATAGGACCGGCTACCAATTGTGGGAACATGGTCAGATATACTGCAAACCGCAGCAGGCTCCGCTGTGCAGGTACCGTTTCTCGATATACATCGATCAGATAAGACAATGCCTGAAAGGTATAAAATGAAATGCCGATCGGCAGCTCCAAGGCTCTGGCTGTACAATGCATTAACAATGTTCATACAGAAATCATAATACTTAAAAAAACCCAATATCAACAGATTTACCAATATGCCGAACAGCATACTTTGCTTTCTCTGCGCAAAATCCTTCCTGCGGTCTATATCCAATCCCATTACATAATTGAATACTGCGCTGAACAGCATCAGAACAATATAAACCGGCTCTCCCCATGCATAGAAATAAATACTGGCAAGCAATAATACCAGATTTTTTGTATTTTTCGGTACGAGTAAATACAGAACAAACGCAACAGGGAAGAAAAAGTATAAGAAATATAAACTGCTGAAAACCAATTTGTATCTGTCCCGCATGTTTCATCAGATACAGGACAGGAACACCTCCTCCCATTGTTCGACCTGTTCGGAAACGCCATAAAAGAAATAATTTCCCTTTTCCAGAATCACCGCGTGCTCCAGTAAATCCATCTGATCCGTCCATAGGGCACTCCGTAAAATCTTGTGTAAGCGATATTCGACAGAATCAGAGAATGACGC
>CAMAMD010000155.1 GCA_945836785.1 uncultured Clostridium sp. | reverse complement strand
CACTATCATTTAGGAGAGGTTTTTCTGGATAATGTCAGTCAGGGGAAAAAGGACAATATTCAAATCACAATGAAGGAGAATCATCAGATAACAGTTTCCTTTTTACCGGACAGCTATCGATTGACTACGGTTTATGACAGTAACAAAGGAACGATTACCGGCAATCGGAATTCATACGAATATGGTACAAAAGCCGTTTTATCGATAGAACCAAAAGAAGGTTATGAAGTCAGCCAGATAGCCGTGAATGGTACTGCAAGAGAAATTACAGATCAAATAGAGCTATTTCTTGAAAAAGATACAACCCTGCAGGTAGATTTTCAAAAGAAGAAATTTAGCATTACCGGCAGCGGAGAACATGTTTCGATTACAAACAATTCGGACGATGTTTTTGAATATGGTTCGGATGTGAAATTTGAGTTCGAAGCAGAAGAAGGCTATCGGATTTCCGATGTAATAGTTGATGGTGAAAGTGTAGGAACCGACAGCTCATATAAGTTTACAGCTTTAAATAATAATCACACAATTGAGGTAAAAACTGAGCGAATCACTTATCAGATAAACATTTCTGCAGATGAGGGAGCGATAATAGCAAACGATTGCAAGGATGTATTTTATTATGCTTCTACGCCGGAATTTCTGTTTCAAGCCGAGGCAGGATACCGAATAGCAGATATTCGTATTGATGGTGTAAGCATTGGCGCAGTTGAAAGCTATACATTTTCGAAACTTACAGGGGAACACAGCATTAGAGTTATCACGGAAAAAGTATTTACCGTATCTTTGGAATATGACAGTGAAAGAGGACAGGCTGCTGTTGATAAAGCGGAATATACAGAAGGAGAAAATGCTGTTATATCTCTTTATCCAAAGGATGGTTTTTATGTAAGTACGTTAAGAATTGATGATGTGCAGACGATGGTGGAACCTGAGGAACAGAATTATGTATTAGAATCGATGGAGCAGGATCACACTGTTTATGTTATTTTTACTACTTCCAAATTATCGGAAGTGGACGATAAAGATATCATATTGGACGGAATACTGAAGGGTGAGGGGACCGGAAGAGAAACTACGGATGAAGATAATGAGAATGGTGGAGACAATAACGATAATGGGGATAGCGAGGGCAGAAAGGAAGACGGAGAAAACAGAAGCGAGAGCGGAAACGAGCCCGGAGGAAACGGAAGTGTGAGCGGAAACGAATCCGGAGAAAACGGAAGTGTGAGCGGAAACGAGCCCGGAGGAAACGGAAGCGTTAGCGAAAACGAAACCGGCAAGGACAATACAGGTGGAGATCATTTCACAGATGCGTTACATTATTTGCCGGATAAGACAAAGCTTACAGTGGATGATGAAGGAAATCCGATTGATAAATCGGCGTCTGTTTACAAAATTGAGTTATCTTTAGGTGGAGGTTATTTGAAATACAACTATATTATGTTTCATTCAGGAGCTTCTTTTCGATTGCCGATTCCCATTCGTGAAGGATATGAATTTGCCGGCTGGTATATCGGAAACCGAAAGATTGAAAATACGAAGGGTATTTTAAGTTCTTCCGATAAATTGGAAGCGCGATGGACGCCAGCCGTATATCGAATTACCTATGATTTAAAGGGAGGTATGTTCCAAAACAGCAGTAAAGTACCCTACCTCTATTGTATCAACAAGACGACTTCTTTGAAAAAACCGGTTCGAAGCGGTTATGTTTTTGCCGGCTGGTATCAGAAAGGTACCGATATTAAAATTACGAAATTAAAGAAAGGCTGGTACTATGGAGGTACGCTTGAGTTAGAAGCAAGATGGTATGTGAGAAACGGTGGAAGTTATTCTATCAGTAATAACATAGCGGCAACCGGAGGGAAAATTACATATGACTTGGGAGGCGGATATTTTAATGATTTAAGCAAAGTAAAAGAATACTATGCCTTTATGACTTCCACTGCTTTACCGAAACCATTGCGAACGGGATACCGTTTTGAAGGCTGGTATATTGCCGGTACGGATGTGCGTCTGACCAGGATTTGCAAAAATCAGTATCTGGGAGATGTAAAGTTAGTGGCCATGTGGTCGAGAACACATTACACCATTACATACTGTGCAAATAAAGGTAAGGGTAAGCAGGATAAAACTACTCTTGTATATGACAGGATTGGTCGAATCAGTGATACTGTCTTTTTAAGAAAAGGCTATGTTTTTACCGGATGGAATACGAGAGCGAATGGAACCGGCATCCCCTATAAGCCGGGAGATGATGTCAAAAATCTTACGTTAAAAACAAATATTAAATTATATGCGCAGTGGCAGAAATTGTATTAACGTAATATTTTTGTTAAAATAGCAGTAGTATTCATTTCGAAAGGCGGGGTTACTATGCTATTTGTTTCATCAGAGAATTTGAAAATCGGCATGAGATTGGCAAAACCGATCTTTAACCGTAAAGGTGTTATGCTTTATGATAGAAATTCTAAACTTACCAGTCAGAGTATTGCCAGTATTCGAAATTTTGGAATTATCGGTATCTATATTCTGGAGCCGGCAGAACCGGTTCCGCCTATGACAGAAGAAGACAGAGAATTTGAACGTTTTCAAACTATGTCAGTTTTTACCTTGCAGGAAATAATGCAGGATATTAAAGATGGTAGAAACCCCAAAAAACTGAATAAGTTAGTAGCGGAAATTTTAGCAATCTTTGGTACCTATCAGGGAAAAATCACATTTCATCAGAACATCAGAAGTGCAGAAGATAATGTTTATAAGCATTCCTTAAATACGGCAATATTAACAGCCTGTATATCAGGTAAGCTTTCTTTTAGTATGATACAGCAGCAGAATATGGTGACGGCAGCGCTTTTGCATGATATAGGCAGCCTGTCGCTTCCCTCCATAATTATGCGTAAGCCAACACAGGAATTAACAGATGATGAGAACCTTCTGATAAATCAATACCGGGAAAATGGTTATCACATGATTAAGGAAAATTGTTCCTTAGATGCTACCGTAATGAAGTACATGTCAGCTATTATTCGGGAATTAAAAAATATGAATAGTATCAGAACTTTGGAAAATACTCCGCTGGAAACAGAAGTTCTAAAAGCTGCCTATATGTATGACACATTGACAGCTATGAAATATGGAGAAGATCCAAAATCAGATATTGCAGCTTATCGATACCTTCGCCATCCCAGAAACCGGATGAATCAGATGGTAGTAACTGCACTTACCCGTGCGATTAATATTGTGCCGGTAGGCTGTAGTGTCCAGTTTGAAAATGGTGCGAAAGGAATTGTACTCACAGAGAACGAGGAAGATATTCTGCGTCCTTTTGTGTTAAATTTCAGTAATAACAAAATTTATAATCTGGCAGATGGAAAGACCTATGAGAAGTTTCAGATTAAAGATGTATTAAAAACATTGGATAATCGGTATATTATGATGGATATATATACAAAGTATGTAAAGCAGTTAGCTGAAGGTACAGTCGAATAACCGGAAGGGTTGAACTATTTTGTATTTTCAAGTTATAATAGGGATTGGCTATAAGCGTTAGCGGATGGTTTGACAAGATATTGGGGGCAGAAGCCCTTATTACATCTTTTGAGGGTAAATATGCACAAAAGAATG
>CAMAMD010000154.1 GCA_945836785.1 uncultured Clostridium sp. | reverse complement strand
GTCTGGGTAAATTCCTGTTCAATCACGTTACCAATCAGCAGAATCTTGCTGCCACCCAGTATTTTAGAGATAACAAAGGTGGTCAGGGCAGGTACGAATACCATGGTAATACCACTTATCATGCCGGGCAGGCTCAAAGGAAAGATAATTTTCAGAAACGTCTGGAAGCTGTTGGCACCCAAATCCCTTGCCGCATTGATTACGTTCTTATCAATCTTAACCAGTACATTGTAAAGAGGCATTACCATAAATGGCAGAAAATTATATACCATGCCCAGTACAATGGCACTTGGTGTATTAATGATATTTAAAGCAGGCAAATGCAGCATATCCAAAATGCTGTTAATAACCCCTGTTTTCTCCAGTAAGGTCTGCCAGGCAAGTGTGCGCAGAAGAAAATTCATCCACATGGGAAGTATAAATATCAACACAATAAAAGAATTCTGCTTTACCTTCAGGTTGGATAAAATCAGTGCCAGAGGATATGCCAACAACAGGCATATGACAGTACTAATCACGGACAGCTTGATTGCTTCCCAGAGAGCCTTAGAATGCTCAGGAGTGGCAATCGCTGCAATATTTGCCAGGGTAAATGCACCATTCTTATCAGTAAGTCCGTAATAAAAAACCATACACAGAGGAATGATGATAAATAGTGCAGACCAGAACAGGAAAGGCGCGGATAACATTTTTTTATTCATTGACACCAACGGCCTCCTCATCCTCGGATTCCGGTTTGTTCATAATCTGTATGTTGAAGGGATCCACCTTAATGCCCACATGTGTACCGATAGGACACATCTTAGTGGATTGTACCAGCCATTCAAAGCCGTTTGCCTCTACCTCCATCTCATAATGAACACCCTTGAAAATCAAATGGGTAACAGTACCCTGAATGATACCGTCTTCGGGAGACACCAGTTCCACATCCTCAGGTCGGATGACTACATCTACAGGTTTATTTTCACCAAAGCCTTCATCAACGCATGCAAAGCGGGCTCCCAGGATTTCCACAAGACGATCCCGAATCATGGTAGCACCGATAATGTTGCTGTCACCGATAAAATCCGCAACAAAGGCATTTTCAGGCTCATTATAAATACTCTCAGGAGTACCAATCTGCTGGATATATCCCTGGTTCATGACAACGATGGTATCGGACATGGTAAGTGCTTCTTCCTGGTCATGGGTTACATAAATAAAGGTAATTCCAAGTTCATTTTTCAAACGAATCAGCTCGTACTGCATATCCTGACGGAGCTTTAAATCAAGTGCACCAAGAGGCTCGTCCAAAAGAAGCAGCTTCGGCTCATTTACAATGGCACGGGCAATGGCGATTCGCTGCTGTTGTCCGCCGCTTAAGGAATCCGGCATACGATTTTCATAGCCGTCCAGATTCACCAGCTTTAATGCATACTTTATTTTATCGTCAATATATGCTTTACTTTTATTCTTAATTTTCAAACCAAAAGCAATATTTTCTGCAATGGTCATATGGGTAAAAAGGGCATATTTCTGGAATACGGTATTCAGATTACGTTTGTTTGGGGGAAGGTTTGTGATGTCCCTGCCGTCAAAAATAACCTGCCCCTTATCAGGGCTTTCAAAACCGCCAAGAATGCGAAGTGTGGTAGTCTTACCACAGCCGCTGGGACCTAAAAGTGTCAAAAATTCATTTTCACGGATATAGAGATTCAGATCATCCAAAATCATTTGTCCGTCAAAGGATTTTGAGATATTTACCAAATTCACCAAAGCGTTTTTCATTTCAAGTCCTCCACTAATAGTGACCGCTTTCGGTCACATTACAAATTATGATAATGATATACATAATTTGAAGGAAAGTCAACGTAAATTTCACATGTTTCACCGGGAATTTACTTTAAGTTTACTCAAAATGTAAATTGAATGTATTTTCTAATAAAAAATGTTTCATAAATAATTATTTTGTGCTATATTAACCTAAGAAGAATTCACATATTAATATGTTTCATCAGAAAAATTTTCCAAAGGGCTTATATGATGTAAAGTAAGTTATCAGAATAGACATAAGGAGGACACAGCTGTGGCAGAGGAAAAATATGTGGCATATGTTTCAACCTATACACGCGGAGACGGACATGGCATCAGAGTGTATGATGTAGATATGGAAAAGGGACGTTTTATTGAGAAGGATAAGGTAGAGATTACCAATTCTTCCTATCTGACATTATCACATAATGGTAAGTTTTTATATTCTATTACTGATTTTGGCGTGGAGGCATATAAGATTTTACCGGATGGCAATCTGGAGCTTCTCAACTTTGCTCCGATTAATGGCATGAGAGGCTGTTATCTGTCTACGGATTATACAGATGGATATTTATTTGTAGCCGGTTATCATGACGGAAAGCTGACTGTACTCAGATTAAAGGAAGACGGTTCCATCGGTGAAATTACAGATGAAATTTTCCATAAGGGACTGGGAAGCATTGCAGAGCGCAATTTCCGCCCTCATATTAATTGTGCCCGTATGACACATGATAACAAATATCTGTTGGTGGCAGACCAGGGTATGGATCATGTAAATGTGTATCGCTTTGACGCAGAGCATGGTAAGGTGAAGCTGGAGGACATTATCCGAAGTGAACTGGAATCCGCACCAAGACATGTTAAGATTTCACAGGATGGCAGATTTATCTATGTTCTTCATGAATTAAAGTGTTATATTGATGTATATTCTTATGAGGAAAGAGATAACGAACCTTATTTTGAAAAAATTCAGACTGTTGAGATGATTAAACTGTCAAGAGGAAATGCAAACTGTGCAAGTGCCTTCAGTTTTTCTGTTGACTATAACTATCTGCTGAGTACCATCGCAGGTGATAATTCCGTTATTGTCTTTAATGTGGATAAGAAAACAGGTATGCTTACCAAGAATTTCTGCCTGCCTGTCAGCGGAGAATATCCCAAAGATGCAGACATTTTCCCCAACAATAAGTTTATTGTATCCTTAAATCATGAGAGTAATGAAATGACCTTTTTCCATGTGGATTTGGAGAAGGGAACCATGGTTATGAATGGTCCGGCTATGAAAGTGGAAGTGCCTAACAGAATTTTATTCCATAAGCTGTAATCAGATTCAAAAATAATAGTTGAAGATAACAATATAAAAAATCACATGAAAAACGCTTATCCCTGAAAGCAAGGGACAAGCGTTTTTCGTTACTTATAAAAATCAATCATACGGTCAAGCCTTGCCGACATATTCACCATCATGGAATCGAGTACGGTAATAGCAGTCATGCATTCCATTACCACAACAGCACGTGGAACGATGATAGGGTCATGGCGGCCCTTTATTTGAATATCAATTTCTTCACCACTTTTGTTTACGGTCTGCTGTGTGCTGAAAATAGAGGGAGTAGGCTTTACATGAGCCCGGATGATGATGGTATCCCCGTCGCTGATACCGCCTAATATGCCTCCTGCATGATTGGTGGATTTGACAATGCCGGATTGCTCCATCCGAAAGGCATCATTATTTTCGCTGCCTAAGCGGTGGGATACGAGAGTGCCATCGCCAATTTCCACTGCTTTCACAGCTCCTATGGACATCATTGCCTTTGCCAGATTGGCATCCAGCTTTTCAAAGACAGGGTCACCGATACCGGCAGGGATTCC
>CAMAMD010000153.1 GCA_945836785.1 uncultured Clostridium sp. | reverse complement strand
TCCATACATTCTCTTTACAAAGAATGAATAAATTACCTGTTATTACAAATCGTACACAAAAAAAGACTGCCACACTATGTGATATGGCAGTCCCATTTCCCCTTATAATCCGTATGCAACGTCCCATGCCAGACGCGTTGCTGCTTCCACTGTCGCAGCCTTGTTGCAATCACCGATTTTTCTAAATTCCAAAGCACCATCCCGCAGGCTTTCTGCTTCCGCTTCCTTTGCTTTCATACCAACAGTAAGCAAAACGGCATCTGCTTTTACAGTAATCATATTTCCCTGTTTATCTTTTATAACCACACCATCCTCTATCACTTCCAGTACTTCACTTTCCAGATAAACCTTTGGTGCATTTTCTTTCTCATATTCCTTATTAACCGCCACATATTGCAGATATGGTGCACCTAATGCAAGGCGGTCACGTTTTTCAATTACGGTAACCTGATGTCCCTGTTCTGTCAGGTATAATGCCTCCTCTGCGCCCGATGGACCGCCACCGATTACTACAATATTCTTTCCAAGCTTTGTTTCATCCACATCACTAATCGGATATACATTAGACCTGTCAACTCCCGGAATAGAAGGAATGACCGGTTCTGCACCGATTGCTGCAATAATGACATCTGCATTTTCCGCTTTTGCATAGTCAAGTGTCACCTCCGTATTGAGCCGCACCTCTATGTCTCTGTCTTTTACCCAACGAATCTGACGGTCAATATAGGTCTTATCAAGAACGAGACCGGAACCGGTCAAGACAAAAATGTACAGACATATTTTAGCGGAAGAATGTTTGAATTTGATTTTTCTTCCAAAGTAGTTGCCAATGTCAAAGTATTTTCCAAAAGCTATCAAAGCTATCTGAATCTTGCAGGAGAAGAAGTCGAGATGGAGGACGTTGATTTCAACAAGCGCTTTCATGTTTTTTCACTGAATGCACTTGAAGCCTTCTACATTCTTACCCCACAGATGATGGAGAAGCTCACAGCAATCAACAGACACTACCCGAATATAGCTTTTCGATTTGCACCAGGTAAGCTATATGTCGGAATCGTTACAGACGACTCCTTTGATGTAGGCGTAACCAAAAAGCTGTCATATCCGGAGGAGCATGCACGGATAAAAAAAGACGTACAGGTCATCATAGACATTATCGAGATGATAAACCTGATTAGCTCTCCTGATGAATGTCCGAAGTAAATGATTTCGTTTCTCCCGGTTGGATTGGAACGCCATTAAACCGAAGCACATTCTTTCCAACATTTTTTATAACCGCTGTTTTTATATTATCTGACCAGCTGTAGGTTTCCATACTATCTCCTAAACCCTGCGGAAAATACCGAAAATCCAACTGACAGGCATTGTTATTTTTCAATCCATGCTTCATATATAAAACGCTGTCCTGATACATACCGCCATGAACATCAGGTAGCACAACTCCGACATTATCGCCTAAATGATATGCCAGCTTATCACCTTTCCAGATATTTGATACTTCAATATAAATACAATCCTCATATTTTTTTGCAATATCACACAGATCTGCATTTTCTTTTTCTTCTTTTAATTTGATTTCCTGCTCACCCTGCTTCTGAAGCTCCATGATATGTTTTACATATTCGTCGTTTTGGTCAACCTCTAATGCAATTTTAGCTGTTGCGGCAATAATTTGATCAAGATAGTTTTCCGAACAATCAGCCCGATGTGTGAGTTCTTCCTGATAGTCAGGTGCTACATTTCCATATGGATATCGGGTCATATACTTTAACGGACATATATATATGGTATTACGTGTTTCGTATGTCAGAACATCATCCTTAAAATCTGTATGCTGCATCGCCGACGTATAAGAAACATACGCATTTTTCCCAAGTTTCGGATGGCTTTCCGCCACACCGGATAAATAAAAAATCTCGTCATATACATATAATTCCCACTCAATCATATTTACAATTGGTTTTTCCATACTCTTTTTTCTCCCGTATTATTTTCACGCTACCCCATATTTTATACACTATGACTCATACTCATGGCAGAACACACCAAAATTTTCAAACATAATCTCAAGATGATCAATCTTCTTTTCCGTGTGAAAATGTCCACAATACCACTTTTCATAAGACAGTTTCTCTTCTATCTTCTCTAACCATATCTCCGTAGACTTGTCTACCCTGCTCTGATCCAACCCATCCAAAAACACCTCAACCGGCTGATATTTTAATGGTGTCGTATGACTCAATACAACATCTATCTTCCATCCAACCTCATCCAGTTGCTGCTCAACATAACTTTTAATTTCTTCCGAGGGTTGCTCATCTGCCCACCAGCCCCAGCCATGTACAATACGGATTTGCTTGTCAACGCTGTATGTGCCTCCTATCACAATCGTTTACTTTCCGGCCAATTCAAATATTTCCCCGTCCTTTGCGAACAAAATATCCGGATACTTCTCCTCATAATATACTGTCCCACCATGCCACAATTTTTCCTTATATGTACCTATCGTATACGGCCGCATTTCATGATTCCCATGAATTGCAAAAATAGTAATCGGCAGCATACTCAGAAAATCTTTTTTATATTCATCATATACCGCCCCACGAAAATTAATACCTGCATCTCCCAATATAATCAAAACATCCTCGCGTGATGTCTGAAAACGATTACAAAATGCCTCGACACGTTCAAATCTACCATGTGTATCACCAGTTATATATATCATGCTTTACACTTTCCCTCTCCAACTCAATTGCATTGTGAAATACCTATTTAGAGATGTCACTCCCGCCCATCCGGCAGAGGTTTGATAATCTTTCTATATACATAGCAAAGACACGTAACCGATACGATAAAGGACATTACCTCAGCTATCGGAAATGCCCACCAGACTGCGTCGAGTCCACCCACCTTTGCCAGAATATATGCCGCAGGAATAAGGACAACCAACTGCCGCATCACAGAAACAATCAGACTGTATACCGCTTTGCCCAATGCCTGGAATACAGTACCGGCAATAATGCAGAACCAGGCAATCAAAAAATGCACACCTATCACTCTAAGTGCATGTTCTCCAATGGCAAGCATATCATCCGATGCCTCAAACATTCCCAAAAGCGTATTCGGAATAAGTTCAAAACCAGCCAAACCAATCATCAACATACAAAATGCAACCAGCATACTAAGTTTGATTGTCTTAATCATTCTCTTTCTCTGCCTAGCACCATAGCTATATGCAATAATCGGTGTAATACCATTATTCAGGCCAAACACCGGCATGAAAAAGAAGCTCTGCAGTTTAAAGTATACACCAAACACTGCTGCCGCAGTAGCCGAAAAATCTATCAAAATCTTATTCATGCAATACGTCATCACAGAGCCTATGGACTGCATGATAATAGACGGCACCCCTACCGCATATATTTTCTGAATGATATGTCCATCCGGTCTGAATTTTCTATATGACAATTTTATCTCATGATTAAACTTCAGATTACATACAAGTGCAACCAGCCCGGCAACGCACTGTCCTATCACAGTTGCCATTGCAGCTCCTGCAACTCCCAGCTTTGGCAAACCAAAATATCCGAATATAAGAATCGGATCAAGTATGATATTGGTCACTGCACCGCTCAACTGGGAAATCATACTAAAGATAGTCTTTCCCGTGGATGTCAACAACC
>CAMAMD010000152.1 GCA_945836785.1 uncultured Clostridium sp. | reverse complement strand
AAATATACAAAAAATTCAAAAAAGTTATAGTATTTTTACAAAAATAATGTTATTATTAGTAATGATACAGAAAAATCATAAAATACGTGGATTCGAGGGCAAGGTCTATGAATTATGCAGAAGTAATTGAATACGTCAAGAAAATGACTGCCGAAAACGGAAGACCGTCTAATTATCCATTTAGAAGTAGATATGAACATACGATGCGGGTTTACAGATGGGCGATAAAACTTCAGTCTAAGTTAGGCGGGGATTTGGATGTGATTGTACTGGCTGCCCTGTTACATGATATTGGATGGGACGAGGAAAGATCACATGCCGAAGTTGGTGCTGAGCTTGCGGTTGAATATATGGACAGTATCGGCGTAGATCCGGATACGATTCGCCGTGTGGGTGAAATTATTATGATTCACGAGGACAAGGATACGGACGCAGAGTTATCGCTGGAATGTAAGATTGTGATGGATGCGGATTTGCTGGATGAAGTCGGTGCAATCGGTATTTTATGGGATGCAATGGCTACAGCCTGTGAGGATGACGCCAGCTACAAGAGGGCATATTACAGGATAAAGAATTATTATAGAATCAATAAGCCGAAGATTCGAAGATGCAAGACGGATGCTGCAAGAGCTGAGTATACAAAGCGTATGCAGATGATAGAAAATTATATATTCCAGTTGGAAAAGGAATTGTTTTAGAGTGATTCCGTGTATAAAAAAAGAGGACATGCGTCCTCTTTTTTTGCTTATAATGCATCAATTAAATTAACGATAATGTCTGTTGCATTTACGGAATGTGCATTTTTCATTGCAGCAATATATGTTTCACGGTTTTTGTATACCTCATCGACAGCATCAAGGAAGATGTCCGTTGTCAGGGTTTCCTCCGTAAGCATTTTTGCATAGCCACTTTTTTCAAAAGAGGTTGCGTTTAATATTTGGTCTCCCCGGCTTGCCGAAAGAGGAAGCGGAATCAACAGGCTTGGTTTATGCAGGGCGAGTAATTCACATATTGCATTGGCACCCGCACGGGATATTACCAGGTCTGCCAGTGCAAGAAGATCCTTCATCTCCTCCTTAATGTATTCAAATTGAACATAATTCGGGTAATCTTTATATGCATCATTTGTCTTGCCCTTGCCACACAGATGGACGACATTAAACTTTTCTGTCAGTTTATCCAGACATGACCATATGATTTCGTTCACGTGAAGTGCTCCGCTGCTTCCTCCTACGACAAGTATCGTAGGACGAACTTCGGTAAAGCTGCAAAATTCCATAGCGGATGCAGCATTTCCCTCATAAAGCTCCTGACGGATAGGGGTTCCGGTCACAACTGCCTTGTCGGCAGGAAGATTCTCAGCCGCCTCCGGGAAGTTACAGCATATTTTGGTTGCTTTTGGAATGCAAATTTTGTTGGCAAGTCCCGGCGTCATATCGGACTCATGTATGATGCATGGGATTTTTTTGGAACTGGCAGCAAGTACAACCGGAACGGAAACGAATCCGCCCTTGGAAAAGACGACATCCGGCTGTATTTCTTTCATGAGCTTCTTTGCCTCGGAAAATCCCTTGACAACACGGAAAGGATCCGAAAAATTCTGAAGACTGAAATAGCGTCTCAGCTTGCCTGTTGCAATTCCATGGTAAGGAATGCCCATCTCTTCAATTAATTTTTTTTCGATTCCGTCATAGGAACCGATATAATGTATACTGTACCCCTTATCAAGCAGAGCAGGGATGAGCGCCATATTTGGTGTGACGTGTCCGGCAGTACCGCCTCCGGTTAAAACAATTCGTTTCATATATCCTCCATTTGTTCGTGCAGATGAACTTTATATACTCTGCTTTAATGCCTGAGCTAACTGATCCGGACATGAAGTGCTTTTAAAGCCACAGGTTGTACCTTCAAGCTTTGCAATAACTTCTTCCGGTGTCATACCTTCCACAAGCTTGGAAATACCCTTCAAGTTTCCGTTACAGCCTCCGGTGAACTTTACGTTTCTGACCTTGCCATCTATAATGTCATAATCGATGGCCTGTGAACAGGTTCCTTTTGTTTTGTAAGTCATAGTGTTTCCTCTTTTCTATTTGTAATAAATGTTGCAATGTAGATGTAAATTGTGAATACGTTGTCCGTGCTTATCAATTCCACGCAGACACGCTCTCGCTCGGATAAACACGTAACGGATACTAAACTCACTTCGTTCGTTAAGTACCGACGTGTTTATACGGTCTGCTTTAGAGTTGATAAGCATGGACAACTTACATAATTTTTGTCTGTTAATGAAAGTACACAAACTATTTCTATGTCTTAAAGTATAGTATGCACATTGTTCATGTAATATTAACAAAGTATATCATAATTTTCGAAGGTGTTAAAGCTTTATTTTTTGTAGGATTATAAGAGAAAAGTGCGTTGCAAAATACTTGCTTTCTGAAGTTCGCCTTTTCTATAATCGTGCCATCAAGACGGGACATGGCAGTGCATGCGGGATATGCGGATAGGTGTGTCTGGTGGTTATCACGGTGTGATGCACAGACAAAATATTTTATTATGGAAAGAACGCAGAGTTTCCCGGTATGGTGGGACATGACCGGAATGAAAAAAGTTGGAAAGAGGGAAGTCGTATGTTGGAAAGAGTATTGGACATGGGAACAGGAATTTATATTCTATGGGGAATAGGATTGTTGGGACTTCTTCTAAAGATGATTGCATCTACATATTTAAAAGGAATGATCAAGGCGTCGGAAAACATGTCCACCACGAAAAGAAAAAGTCTTCGGATTCTACGCCAGAAATACGAAAATGGAAGAAATCTGGGAATCAACGGCGGGAGTGGGGAAGCTTTTACAGAAAAGAATATACGGGGACTCAAGCTGATGGCAATGCCTATGGAATTCTGGCGGCGGTCGGGACAACTGCTGGCCTGTGTAACCTGCATGGCAATGGCGGGAGCGTTTTTGTATTATGATGTCACCTGGAGGGGAAGTCCGGAGATGGTGACATATCTGGCAAATGGTGTCTTGGTATGTGCATTTTTATTTGCACTTGAGAATATATTTTTAATAAATAATAAAGTGGAAATGCTGAAAGCGAATGTCAGGGATTATCTGGAAAATCTGACACCGGCGAGAGCTGAAAAACCACGCACGATTGTGCCGCCTGATATCAGGGTTGTTCATGCACCGGAAAAACAGTTATCTGAGAATCAGAGGAAGACCGGTGCCGGGCGGATGGGAAGAGCGGCGACGAGAGGGCGTGAAGCCGAGACAGTGTCGGATAACGAAAGTGCGGCAACCAAAATATCGTCAGAGGATATGAAGTCGCAGTGTGATGTTTCGGCAAACTCTGTTTATGATGAGCGTGCATCTAATGCAGCGCAGTCGGGGCAGCAGAACAATGAAGAGATCCTGAACAGCTTTCTCAGGGAATTTTTCTCTTGAAAATAAGTAGGTCTCGAAATGTATTTTTCATAGTAGCATTTGCAGTTGTATTTTTGGTTGTTCTTGTAAAAGGGGGAGTCTTATCGGGGTTAGGAGATGAATTGTCATTTATAAGCTACCGGGACGGAGGAGGAAATGTACATACAGATACTGACGGCAGTGAGGATGGGAGTGCGTCATCGACCGATGCAGACGGGGATGCACAAGACGGTGGGACGCAGTCCAATGTGGACGCAAGATAT
>CAMAMD010000151.1 GCA_945836785.1 uncultured Clostridium sp. | reverse complement strand
TAGAACAACATTCGCATAAACTGGCACAAACAGATATTAATTGTCGCTGTTTAGAGAGTATTTATGATCTGCAGAAAAGAAAACTGGAGCGTTATATGTCTTCTGTGATGACGACATTTCCTACCTATAGCACCCATGATTCCGTCCATTCGGTAAATATTATTTCGGCAATTGAGGGAATTCTGGGAAAAGAAAGAATAAAGGCATTATCAGGCGTAGATACTTTTTTGATTTTAATATCTGCCTGTATGGAAAGCTGATAAGGAGAACGGAAAAAATCTGGTGACCTATGGTCTGTGGAATTCGCCTTTACGCGGAATAGAAGTAAATCAAGCCACATTAATATCTGCATTTAGATTTTTTTGGAAGGAGATAGAAAATGCCGATACTGATACAGAATATTATGATGTGGAAGGCTTAAAAAAATATTCTGCATTAGTGCTTGAGAAAGAACATCAGGAATATTCAGATTGGCTTAATGTTAATTGTAAGAGGTATTATATTCCTATCTGGGATTATGCCCTGAATATTAAATGGTATCTGAATGATTATCGGTTATATGAAGATGCGTATGCAAGGGAAAATTGTATTAATGGTGTCATCAACAGCGGAAAGCTGGATGCTGTGGTAGAATATATATATCGCAAGAAATGTATAATTGATGACAAGATCAGCAGACAGGATATAAAAGAGCAATATGAAAAATTTGTAAGGGAATTAATATTGGTCTGGTTCGAATATATGCCGAGAGGATAATGGTTTATCATCAGTGAAAGCGGCAGCTTTCACTGATGATTATCATAATTATTTTGTAGTGATAATGAATTTGACAGTACCAGTCTGGTTTTCGGCCAGTTTTGTAAAGGTGTTATATTCTTTTGAAGCATCTGCGATAGCTTTTATATTTTCTATAAATTCTGTCACATCTCCATTATAGAAATCTGCGATTTTCTGAATACCTTCTTCATCAAATTTGTTCATACCATCTTCCAGAGTTTTGGAGCCGCTAAGCAGTTGCTCCATACCGGAGAGAAGGGTCGGTACTTTGGATTTGAGAGTGGATGTGCCATCTGCCAAAGTATTACTTCCAGCTTCTAGCTGGCTGACACCTTGGTCAAGAGATACCATGCCATTATATAACTGGCTGCTTCCCTGACGAAGATTATAGAGTGCGCCAAAGATGGTATCTGTGGATGTGCTGTTTTCATTTCCCAATGCAATTCTAAATTTTGCAGCACCATCAGCCAGTTGGCCGGCTCCTGATACCAGCTTAGAAAGATTTCCACTTAAATCTTGTGCGGCAGCACCGTCAGAGATTGTTTTTAATGCAGTATAGGCACCTTTTTGACCTGCCGCCTGTACCAGAGCACCGATTTTATCGCTATAATCCGCCAGAGTGGCATCGCTGTAAATCGCATTCGTTACCTGATTTGTGAGTTCGTCTGTCACTGCATTTGTTATTTCTTCGGTCAATGCTTCGGTAACTTTGGCTTCAGTCATGGCTGTCAGTTCCTCTGTTACCTGCTCTGTTATGATATTCCCGTAGGCAGCACCGATTTCAGTTTGCACTGCCTGGGCAATCAGATCAGATACATCCTGTCCCGGATAATTTGTCATGTATTCAGTTGCAATTCGCTGTTTAATTTCGTTAATGTAATCAGCATTATCTTCCATAATTTGAGCCTGTACTTTCGCTGTCACATCAGCCTGATTTTCTGTGATTACCTGTTGCCTGATGGAAGCGATTAATGTTTGATTAGCGGCCAGGGCTTCTTCTGTCTTTTGGGCTTTGACTGTTTCCTGATTTGTAGTTAAAATCTGATTATTAATAGCGAGACATCTCTGGGCATAGGCACCGATATATTTTGTAAGCTGAGCCTGAATTTCTGTATTACTCTCCACGTTAGCAGATGATAATCCGGTAGATTTCATATAATTTGCATAACTGGATTTAGCTCCGGCCTGCGCCTGACTTATCTGGCTGAAAGTATTGTTTAATCCGTTTGAAAGCTGGGTTACACCTGCTTTTAAAGCGGCGGCTCCGCTATCAAGCTGATTAATGCCATCGATAGCACCGTTGTCTTTGGTAAATGCACTCATGAGCTGTTCCAGACCCTGTTCCAGTTCACTGCTTCCTGATACAAGTTGACCGGAACCAGACAAGGCACTATCTAAACCTTTTGCCAGAGCAGCAGCCCCGTCATCCAGCTGAGTCACTCCATCCTGCAGGGCATCACTTCCATTTTTTAATGCTTCAATTCCCTCTCTCAGGGTCTTAATGCCTTCTCTAAGCTGGATAGATGAATCGCAGAGTGTTTTTATCTGTTCCTCAAGATCAGAGAGGTCTGTAATATCGTCTAAATTAAGATTAGAGAACATCTCGTTTGATACAAAAGTCATCATCATATCGATATCAAAATCTGTTACATCTGCCGTGATCTCCACAGTATCAGGGATTTGTTTACGGTTTTCACCTTCAAGTCCCAGGCTATCACTAAGTCCCGGAAGGCCTACCCCTACAATGATATTATAATTGCCATTGGAAATGATCTTTCCGTTTTCAACTTCTACGTTGGTGCATTTGTCTGTAGAGAGAAGGATGCCGGAGGCAGCCACAAATGGTACATAAATGTCTTTTTCAGTCTTTTCGTTGGCACAATATTGGACTGTCATGGTCAGTTTGCCGGATTTTCCTACAACATCTTTTGCACTGACTTCTTTTCCGTCCAGCTTGTAGGTGATTTTTAATTCCACCGGCAATTGAGTGGAGGCATCCATATTTCCCTGATAATAAATATCAGAGCCTTTTGCTGCAAAGGTAATATTATCGCCAGTAATAATAAAATCTTCATTGCCTTTGACATTAACGATATTGGAAAGATTTGTGGTATCTTCCAGACTTTCAAAATAACCTCTGTTTTTTAACCATTCACTGACTGTGATTTCAGTGGTTTTTCCTGATTTATCAGTTATTGCATAGACTGTTTCATCTTTTTCGGCCAGGCCGGAACCTACGTTTGCAGATACTGTTTCACTTTTTATCGGTTCATCCTGCTGAGCGTCTTTTGATGAGGTATCTTCATCGGTGCTGTTATCTGAGCTGCAGCCGGCCAGGGTAGAACTAAACAAAGTAGCTGTAACCATACATGCTGTCATTTTTTTCCATGTTTTATTTTTCATATCAATCACCTTATTCCTTTCTGAGAAAACCTGCGCTTGTATGGCAGATTACTTTGTCAAATAAAATTAACATCGATGGCAATACAAGCAGAACCACAATCATGCTGATGATTGCACCTCTGGCCATCAGAGTACAGAGAGAACTAATCATATCTATTTCCGAATACATACCTACACCGAAAGTGGCGGCAAAGAAACTCAATGCACTGACAATAATTGATTGTACAGATGATTTATGGGCAGTTGTAACGGCTTCTCTTTTATCACGTCCTTCATGCCGTTCTTTCCGGTAACGTGTCGTCATCAAAATAGCATAATCAACCGTGGAGCCTAATTGGATGGTTCCAATGACGATAGAAGCAATAAATGGAACTTTTGTACCGGTAAGGAATGGGATGCCCATATTGATAAAAATTGCAAATTCTATGACGGATACTAAAATCAGAGGCAGGGATACAGATTTAAATATTACTGCAATAATGATAAAGATAATGCCGATAGATACGGCAGACACTGTC
>CAMAMD010000150.1 GCA_945836785.1 uncultured Clostridium sp. | reverse complement strand
TCAGCATCCTTCTTAGATAACTCAGTCTTCTCAGCGATAGCTGCAACTAATTCTGTCTTATTCATGGAAATCTTCCTCCTATATTAAACATTTATTATCCTGGTGAGCTAAACCGGATAACTCCCGGCGCATATACGCCTCAACGTATATAGTTATACCGAAAATACCTTTATTTGTCAAGGAAAAACAAGGATTTTTCGCTTAAAATGCGCCTAAAACCCTTGTTTTTCCTATGTTTTTAAGGATTAATCATATATTGCTCATTTCTCTATATACATACCCTATAATACTGAATGTATATGCTATCCCTCCATTTGTTTACCAAGGAAATTTGCAGCAATAACAGCCACTTTTTGCTCAACTTCACCCATATTCTTTTTCATATCCTTGTTAAGCACAATAACTGCTCCAATTGCATCTCCCTCTGATATTATCGTCTGAACAACCTCTCCTTCATATTCAGTATCATCAACAGTAATATTTATATATTTGGTATCTCCTTTTTTTGCAACTATTGCCTGACGATCATTTATTACATCTTCCAATTCTTTATGAATAGACTTACCTACCAATTCTTTCTTAGGCATTCCTGCAACAGCTATTATCGAATCCCTGTCAGCTACCGCCACCGGCAGATTAAGGCTTTGTGATATAGCATCTACATATTGCTGTGCAAATAGAGAAAGCTCTCCCATAGGCGAATATTTCTTAAGAACTATCTCGCCATCCTTACCTGTAAATATCTCCAGCGGGTCACCCTCTCTTATACGCATCACTCTACGAATTTCTTTAGGAACCACAATACGTCCCAAATCATCAATACGCCTTACTATTCCTGTCGCTTTCATCTTCCCTATATTTCCTCCGTTACCTTCTATATGATTTCGATTTGAATTTTTCAAATCCTTGGATATGAAGTTAGTATGTGGAAAATAATAAATAATATTCGTTGAATATTCGTGGTTCGCCATGGGGACGGTTCGCCACGGGGACAGGTCCCGTGGCTAAAAATACAATACATAAACTTCTTGATATAAGTTTTATTATTTTTCGCCACGGGACCTGTCCCCGTGGCGAGAGACGACTGTCCCCTTGGCGAGTGAATAATTATGATATCAGCCGCATCCTATCAATCACCCATCCCTCATTTTCCATATGATAAATTCCACCACAATATGGACAAATCTTTTGTCTGACAGCATCAAAGCTGCCACCACAGTTTGGACATGCAACTGATGTAATAGAAAACCCGGGAGATTCCATATAAGCCACATTTCTGCTTATTTCCACATCAATACAATCCCCGGTTTTATGAACTTTTCCATGTATTTCACTATAATTAACCCACCATGTCCGTAAAGACATATGCAGGATATTTCCCTCCATCCACACTTTCCTTAAGCATGTGGCATTCGTATATGTCATTTCCAAAATATCCGAAAATCTCGCATCCCTCTGTCCTCCCCGATAGCAGGCAAGAGTCTCCGGATGCTCTGCAAACACTGCCATTCTGACCAATGCCACAATCTGACCTTCAAATTTATCAAAGGCAAAACCGGAATCATATTTTTTCATAATATTTATTATTTTTTTCTTTGAGCTACTCCATTTATACAGAGAAACATGTTTCATACCATCCCTGTCAAATATGGAAACAAGCATTCGCAGACTCGCCAAAATCAGCCCAATGAGTCCACCACAAAATCCGGCGGCGAAAAAACAGGTTGCAAGACTTGCAGGTAAAAAACCGACTCCTCCTATGAGCATAAACAAAAACATTACAAAAAATACCGCCAACATAGAAAAAAGTATTGTTCTCAACGCTATACCCGATGTTGTAGCAGTAGACTTGGTTTTTAAGAAAAACAGATTAACCACTCTCGGAAACAGATCTGTAATCTGGAACCTTGTACCACAGTATTTACACCCTGCCTCCAGAGCCGCTACAGGGCTTACTGCACCACAATTGGGACATGTTGTCGTAATATTGGCTAGCTGCGCATCATTAGGTGTATGAACAATAATTTCATACATTATCTGCTCTACTTCCCTTTCATAAACAGTTCCATTCATATTATCAAATCGAAGCGTTCTGTTGATATATGCATATACCATATCTGTAGTATACCATGGGGATTTCCTCGAAAGGGTTGACGTTCTATAATCCGACCCCTTTACAGGCAGTACCCGATTCGTCATCTTAAGTCCCTTTTTCCTTAAGCGTTCCTTTTGTAGTTTTAGGAAGTATAAGATATCCCCATCGCAACATGTGGGAACAATGTTATCCTGCTGCCATGCATTAAGCTCTTGTGCAAACATGTCATACATCCCCCGTTCCAAATCCCAGGTTGGCACAAACTGTCTAAATGCCTTGTACGCAGATACATACTTTCCAATCCATTTGCCTCCGATGCATAAAAAAACAATTCCCAAAACAACAAATATCGTTTTAAATAACACAAAAGTGGAAGTGGCTATAAAAGAAACCCCTACGATTCCCGCTGCCATCCACGCCAGCCCCTTAAACAGATGTATTCCATCCGGTTCTCTGACGTTTTTTCTTGTTTCTGTATTTAAACTAATTAAATTTCCCATTTTTATCCTCTCTGTTTCTATCTCAATGTCAGCACACTAATTCTCTTTATTTGCGGAACAAAATCACACTCGCCATGGGGACAGGTCCCGTGGCGAGTAGTAAAATAGTTTGTATTACATCAAAATATCACTTGCTACTCGCCACGGGACCTGTCCCCATGGCGAGTACACAAACCTTCAATCTCAATCATTGTCCTGGATATCAATTCTATATTTCTTATCACGAAATCATTTTTTTCAACAAATTTTTCATCATATCCAAGTCTGATACACACACACATATATAACTTATCATTATCATAAGCCATCTCAATATGGGACGCATCATCATACATCCGGAATAATACTTCTATTTTTTCTGATAGGCTCTGACCAAGCAGCATAATCCATCTGTCCCCGGCAGGTCCTGAAGGAATAACAGCTTCAATACCGGTATTACCAATCTGAAAGTATTTTGTCCTCCCGCCATCTGAGCCATCATCAATACTTAAAATCTTTTCTTTCACAGTGGTCACAGCTTTACCAACCAACACTTTTGCTTTACCGACTCTTCTTACATTCATATATCCCAATTGATAAACCGGACTGTCCGTTGGAATATGATACTGAAACAGCAGACTTTCATAAAAATCACTCGCATTATCTGAACCTCTTGTGCTATATTCGGTTATGGCATCGTCCATCTGAAATCCCTCATATCTACCACTAAAAGTCATGTACCCAAGATCCCTGACATACGTATTTCCGGATGAATACTGTTCCATAATGCTCTTTCCACTCGCACTGCCTTCTGGTTTATACTGACAACCGGGAAAGGAATATCTTAATATTTCCGTCCTCTTATTGCGCAAATATAAAGTGGTGTGCTTTGATTTTATATCTTTAACGATACCGGATATAAAAAAACAGCATAAACCCGCTACCAATGTAAATGCCATCACAAAAATAAACTCTTTCGAATCCACAGTTTTCTCTCCCTTCTCATTATTTTATGCTCTTTCATTAATATTAATATGTTTTGTAATTTTATTATATTTTGAATATCATATCATCTTCTATATGTTCTCTCTACCGCAGGAATGTAAATCAATGTAAAATTGATGTAATTTTTTCCATAAATCTTGGTTTTTACGGGTAGTT
>CAMAMD010000149.1 GCA_945836785.1 uncultured Clostridium sp. | reverse complement strand
AACTCTCTTGTGAGTGCATTTCTTCGGGCTGAACAGAGGATTTGTAAATTGATGCAACAGGTTTACGATTCAATTTCAGAAGGATTGG
Source organism: uncultured Clostridium sp. (assembly GCA_945836785.1). The sequence goes on along the minus strand of CAMAMD010000149.1, from coordinate 3,663 downwards.
AGTTTGATTATTTAGATGAGTAATACAAAAAAGAAAAAGAAAATTAAAAATGCGGATGAGATAGCCAGAAAGACATTTAAGAGAGGTTCGGGATTTGCTTTTAGTCTCCTTGTGAATATCGTTATCGTTTTTCTGGCAGTGAAAATGTTTTCGTTTGCATTTAACTTTGCATATGGTGTATTTGGTGATGTGCGTTTGGATCCTCTTGATAAGGAATATAAGCTGATTGAGGTTCCAGCAGATGCTTCTATCCTTGAAATCGGTGATGCATTGCAGGAAAATGGTATCATTGAGAGCAAATATGTATTTTATGCAAAGATAAAGGTGAAGGGCTACGGGGATAAGATTGTCTCGGGTAAATATGGTCTGTCTGCATCTATGTCCTATGGAGAAATCGTGGATACTATATGTCACATTGGACAGGATGAGGAAGAGGAGGAATAGTCTTGGACGATTTTACAAGAGTGTCCTCTTTTATAAGATCCTATATACATGATGATGCGGGAGAGCTGGGTGAGATATACAGACAGGCTGTTTCAGATGGTGTCCCTGTGATCAGACCGGAGACAAGAGAGTTGTTGAAAACCCAGTTATTGATTACACAGCCTAAACGGGTTCTTGAAATTGGAACGGCTGTGGGATATTCGGCATTGTCCATGTTGCAGTATATGCCGGACGATGCACATATAACAACGATTGAACTATCCGTTGAACGAGTGCAGGAAGCAAAAGAAAATATCAGAAGGTTAAATAAGCAGGATGCGATAACCGTGATTCAGGGAGATGCGGCAGAAGTGCTGAAAACGTTGGATGAGAGCTTTGATTTTGCTTTTGTGGATGCAGCAAAGGGACAGTATATAGCGTATTTGCCGGAGGTGATGCGACTGGTACGTGCCGGAGGATTGATTGTATCGGACAATATCCTTCAGGAGGGTGAAGTTTTGGAGTCACATTTTACCGTTGCAAAACGCGACAGAACAATTCATGACAGAATGCGGTCATATATATATGAATTGTGTAATAATAAACAGTTGGAAACGTCCATCCTTTCTGTAGGAGACGGCGTGGCATTGTCTGTGAAACTGTAGGTAATAATATGATAGATGTAGGATGGTTTGTTTTTTATGAATCATGATAGAAAAAAACCGGAATTGTTGATTCCGGCCGGAAATCTGGATGTATTGAAGGTTGCTGTGGATTACGGGGCAGATGCTGTATATGTAGGCGGACAGAAGTTCGGGCTGAGAGCAAAAGCGGATAATTTCTCTGTTGAAGAGCTTTCAGAGGGAGCCGATTATGCACATGCAGCCGGTGCAAAGCTTTATGTGACTGTCAATATATTTGCACACAATGATGATATAGAGGGTGTAAAAGGATATTTTTCCCAGTTGCGCGAAGCCGGGTTAGAGGATAAAATTGATGGTTTTATTATATCCGATCCGGGTATTTTTATGTTGGCGAAGGAGATGCTGCCGGGAATTGAGCGGCATATCAGCACGCAGGCAAATAATACAAATTATCTGACATACCGTTTCTGGTATGAAATGGGAGCAACAAGGGTTGTGGCTGCGCGGGAGCTTTCCCTGCGGGAATTAAAGAAGATACGGGAGCAGATCCCGGAGGATATGGAGATTGAGGCATTTATGCATGGTGCTATGTGTATTTCATATTCAGGACGATGCCTGCTCAGCAGTTATTTTACGGGAAGAGATGCAAACAAGGGAGCCTGTACGCATCCGTGCAGATGGAAATACGCGGTGGTCGAGGAAAAAAGACCGGGAGAGTATTTGCCTGTGGAGGAGGATGACAGAGGAACCTATATCTTCAATTCCAAGGATTTGTGTATGATACATTATATTCCTGAAATGATAGATGCGGGGATTAACTCGTTCAAGGTTGAGGGTAGAATGAAAACTGCACTTTACGTTGCGGTAGTTGCCAGAACCTACAGGCAGGCAATTGATGATTATTTCACATCGGAGGAGCTGTATCGCAGTCGGCAGGCGTATTATGATGAAGAAATATCGGCATGTACTTACAGACAGTTTACGACAGGATTTTATTTTGGAAAACCGGACGAAGCATCTCAGATTTATGATAACAACACTTATATCAAAAATTATACTTATCTTGGACTTGTAGAGCAGATTACCGATGATGGACTGGTCATGATACATCAGAAGAATAAATTCCTTGTGGGAGATGAAATATCTATCATGTTGTTTGATGGAAAAAACAAACATGTAAAGGTTGTCGGTATTTTTGATGAGAAGATGATACCGATGGAATCAGCTCCTCATCCGAAACAATTGTTGTACCTTCAATTTGATAATATAGAAGAAATCAAACCGGGCATGGTTATGAGATCAAGGCACTGCGAAGCTTAAGCAGTGCTTTTTTTTCTATCCTTGAAACATAGGAACGTGAGATTCCAAGTTTTTCGGCGATATCCTTCTGTGTCATTTCATCATTATGGAACAGACCATATCGAAGGGTGAGTACAGTTTGTTCACGTTTATCCAAAACAGAGAAAAAAATATCGGATATGTGGTGGATGTGGTCGGAAACAACGATATCGTGCAAGATGTTCTCGTCTTCTACACTGATTATATCCATCAGACTGATTTCGTTTCCTTCTTTATCTGTTCCGATTGGTTCATAAAGAGAAACCTCTCTGGCTTCTTTTCGCTCCTGACGCAGACGCATGAGTAGTTCGTTCTCTATACATCTGGATGCGTAGGTTACGAGGCGACTTCCCTTTGATTCGTTATATGTGTTAATTGCTTTTATTAAGCCAATTGTACCAATGGATATCATGTCCTCCATACTGCGGTTGCCTGCCTGATATTTTTTTACAATATGGGCGACAAGTCGGAGATTGTATTCAACCAGAATATTGCGGGCCTCTATATCACCTTCTCTGGCCAGCGCAAGATAGTGCGTTTCTTCTTCTTGTGACAGTGGATGTTTAAAGGTCTGCAAATATTAAACCTCACACAATCCCTCTTTGTATATGATATGATGAAGGGGGGAGAAAAGTGCTTTTCCAAAATTGGGAATGCGGAAAGTAGACATGTTTTCATATATGAAAACATTGCAAGATTATATGTGCTATGATATAATAAACAGCGTGTTTCGTAGATAATTAATGATAATATTGTTGATTGAGATAGTTGTATTTTAAATATAAGTATTTTGAACAAAAGTTGAGAAAGGGAGGAAGAATATGTTATCGGCAGATCAAATTGTTGCCATTATACAGGATTCTATCCGAAACTGGCACGTTGAAAATGAAAATAGGCAATCTGATTATGTGATTGTGACGGATGAAATAAAAAAAATCAGACCTTTGAACAGCCATAGAGATGATATGGGAATTGTGGTTCAGGAGTTGGTAAAAACCAATACTGAAATGTGGCATGAGGAGGATAAGGTCAGAAGCGAGAATGATGCGGTAGTTCTGAAAGCAATTCGCAATATCAATCCGCTTAATCGACATAGAAATCATTTGATAGAGGAGATTGATGAGATAATTCTTGAGCAGATTTCTCAAAATAAACATATTGGATAAGGTGGAATTACAATGGAGACAGTGGGAAGCTTGATTGATAAAATCAGTATTAATGAATTAAAAATATATCATATGGAAGAACAGCAGAGTCG
>CAMAMD010000148.1 GCA_945836785.1 uncultured Clostridium sp. | reverse complement strand
CCGCAGGCATACAACGAGGGATTTAAAACGGCAAGCCAGGTACAGTATGTTGCTACGGCGGGGAATTTCTGCGACAGAGGACTGGCATATAATGGTGGGCTGGCAGTGCTTTCCTCGATTTTCTCCTATGATTACCTTTGGCTTAACGTGCGTGTCAAAGGTGGTGCTTACGGATGTATGTGCAGCTTTTCGAGGAGTGGAAATGCATATTTTACATCCTACCGTGATCCAAATCTTATGGAGACCTATGCAGTATATAAGCATGCGTCGGATTATGTGAGAAGCTTTGATGCAAATGAGCGTGATATGACAAAATATATTATTGGTGCGATCAGTAAGCTGGATGCACCGCTCACACCTTCGGCAGAGGGAAATTTCAGCTATATTGCGTACCTGATGGGATTGACAGATGAAGATTTACAGCGGGAGAGAGACGAAGTGTTAAGTTCTGATGTGGAGTCAATCCGGGCACTGGCAGATTATGTTGATGCCGCAACAGACGGTGATATAATCTGTGCTATTGGAGATGAGAAAAAGATAGCCTCTGCAGCGGACAGCTTTAAGACGGTTGTAAGTGTCTTTTAGATAACAAAATAAGATGACGGAGGATAATATGACAGAAAATTACAGATCAGGTTTTGTGGCTATTATCGGGCGACCCAATGTAGGTAAATCAACGTTGATGAATCGATTGATTGGTCAGAAGATAGCGATTACGAGCAGCAAGGCACAAACGACCAGAAACAGAATACAGACCGTATATACGGATGAGGAGGCACAGATTGTTTTTCTGGATACGCCGGGTATCAACAGGGCGAAAAACAAGCTGGGCGAATATATGATGAATGTGGCACATGGAACCTTGGCTGAGGTGGATGCAGTGATGTGGATTGTGGAACCCACAACCTTTATCGGAGCAGGTGAACGCCATATCATCGAAGTGCTTGATAAAGTGAATACCCCTGTGATATTGGTTATCAACAAGACAGATACGGTGGAAGAGACCGCTGTGGTTGATGCGATAAATACCTATAAAGAGGTGAATGATTTTGATGCCATTGTCCCCGTGTCAGCCTTGAAAGGGCGAAATACGGATGAACTGATTCGGACAATTAAAATGGTTTTGCCATATGGACCGCAGTTTTATGATGAGGATACAGTGACCGACCAGCCGGAACGACAGATCGTGTCGGAACTGATCCGGGAGCAGGCATTGCGGTTGCTTGACAAGGAAATTCCACATGGAATTGCGGTCGTGATTGACCGTATGAAGGAAAGACCGGTTGGGACAGACGGACCGATAACCTCTGATGCCAGAGGTCTGATGGATATTGATGCGACTATAATATGTGAGAGAGATTCCCACAAGGGTATCATTATCGGAAAGCAGGGGTCCATGCTGAAGAAAATAGGAACAAAGGCTCGTATCAGCATAGAGAATCTGCTTGATACAAAGGTAAATCTGAAACTATGGGTCAAAGTCAAAAAAGACTGGAGAGACAGTGACACGTTGATTCGGAATTATGGCTACCGGGATGATTAAACTATAACCGGGAATGATTCGCATATATTGACAAAGGAAAAACAAGGAGGATAAAGGCTAGTGGAGAAAAATGCAGTTTCAAATAATATCATAGAATTGAAACATATTACAAAAAGGTTTGAGGATGGATTTGTTGCGGTGGATGATTTTAATTTGACCGTAAAAAGAGGAGAGTTTGTAACGTTTCTCGGACCTTCCGGTTGCGGAAAGACAACGACATTGAGAATGATCGCGGGATTTGATATGCCAAGTGAGGGAGAAATACTGCTGGATGGAAAGGATATCAGTAATCTTCCGCCGAATAAGAGACCGATTAATACGGTTTTTCAGAGGTACGCATTGTTTCCGCATCTGAATATATTTGATAATATTGCTTTTGGTTTGAAGTTAAAGAAACTGCCGAAAAATGAAATCGTAAGGAAAGTAAAACGTGTTCTTGAGATGGTAGATTTGGAGGGCTTTGAGACCAGAAAGGTGCAGACCTTATCCGGTGGACAGCAACAGAGAATTGCCATTGCAAGGGCGTTGGTGAATGAGCCGGAGATTTTGCTCTTGGATGAGCCGCTTGGTGCATTAGACCTTAAGATGCGTAAGGAAATGCAGCTAGAACTTAAGAGCATGCATGAGAAGCTTGGTATTACATTTATATATGTAACCCATGACCAGGAGGAGGCACTTACCATGTCGGATAAGATTGTGGTCATGTCTGAGGGTAAAATGCAGCAGATTGGTACACCGGAGGATATTTATAACGAGCCGAAAAATGCGTTTGTTGCCGATTTTATCGGTGAGAGTAACATCTTTAACGGTGTCATGACAGACAAATTAAAAGTACGTTTTTGCGGTGCCGAATTTACTTGTGTCGATGATGTAGAACATGGAACACTCGTCGATGTTGTTGTGCGCCCGGAGGATGTAATCATTACCACGCCGGATCAGGGAAAGATTGCTGGGGTGGTTACTTCTGTTGTCTTCAAAGGGGTACATTATGAGATCGCAATTGAATCCGGAAAGAATGAGATTGTTGTGCAGTCTACAAAATCAGCATCTGTCGGCGATAAAGTCGGAATCGACATAGAGCCGGACGGAATCCATATTATGATTGCTGAGCATACGATGAACAAGTTTGAGTCGGATGTGCTGCTGGATAAGGAGTATTATCTGGAATTTATGGATGGTAAGATTCCGTGTGATCTGACGAAGATTATTCCGAATTCCAAGCTTGATAAGCATGGGGTTTTGGTAGATGTGAATGATAACGAGGTCGATATCGACAAGCTCAAGGTGATTGTTTCCATCAAACCGGAAGATATCGATATGAGTGATAATGAAGAAGAAGGAATCGTATGCGGTCATATCATCAATCTGATTTACAAAGGTGATCATTACAGTTATGTTGTAAGAACCGATGATGATGAAGATTTCATCGTGGATGATGAATATCTGTGGAATATGGACGATTATGTCAGCTTGATTATTCCTGAGGATAAGATACAGTTTTCTTTGAAAAAATAGTGATAGCTGCAAAAATACATATGAGAAGGAGATAAGAGATGAGTGGTTTACATTTTTCCAGAAAACAACTGTGTATCCCATATGCATTGTTCCTGCTGTGCTTTGTGATTGCACCTTTGCTTGTAATTATATATTATGCCTTTACAAATGGAGAGGGAAGATTCTCCACCGATAATTTGACCGGATTTTTTACCAGTCCGAACACAATCGGAACATTGGCTTACAGTTTTGCACTGGCTGTTGTGACAACCTGTGTATGCCTGCTTTTGGCATATCCGATTGCATATATACTGGCAAGAAGTGATATTCGTCGTAAATCAGTTATTGTTATGATATTTGTGATTCCGATGTGGATAAACTTTACTTTAAGAATCACCGCATTGAAAGAGATATTGACAGTGATAGAGGGGAATCTGGCGTATTATCCGTTTTTGAATTCTGTGATTGGAATGACATATGATTTTCTTCCGTTTATGATACTGCCGATTTATACAACTTTGATGAAACTGGATATCAGTCTGCTTGAGGCTGCAAATGATTTGGGAGCGGGAGAAATTCAGACATTTTTCAAGGTGACACTTCCACTTTCGGTTCCGGGAATTATAAGTGGTGTTGTGATGGTATTTTTGCCATCTATGACAAACTATGTTGTGCTTGATATGCTTTATAACAGCACATATATCATGGGAAGTCTGATCGGAAGCTACTT
>CAMAMD010000147.1 GCA_945836785.1 uncultured Clostridium sp. | reverse complement strand
TGTCACATTACTGGATTATGAGGATATCAGGAACAATAATGTGGATGATGTTTTATACTATCTGGGACAGTTCCGGGAGTTGGATAGCAATTTTGTAAATACGATGCAGGATATGTTAAATGATTTTGCAGACGAGAGAAAATCCGTAGACATTATGCTGTGGGTATTGGAACTCCCGATTTTAGGGATGGTTTTGGCATTTATCTATATGGTGTCAGGGCAGATTATCGAGACGGAACGAAATGAAATTGCAATGCTGAAAAGCCGTGGATTCAGCCGTGTACAGGTGATTGTTCTGTATGCGGTTCAGTCGGGAATTCTGGCAATCTTCGGCATACTTTTTGGCGTGCCGTTGGGATACGGTCTATGTAAGCTCTCTGCCGAGACAACGGATTTCCTGACATTTTCGGGTACGGATGCCAATTTGTACAGATTTGTACCGATTATGCTTCTTTATGCCCTGATTGCAGCACTTATCGGAATCATTTTTATCCTGATACCGGTTATCAGATATTCCAATGTGTCTATTGTGGAGCATAAATCCGGTTATGCACAGGATAAAAAAATGTTCTGGGAGAAATACTTTCTGGATGTGCTGCTGCTCGGCTTGTCTCTGTATCTGCTGTACAATTTTAATCAGTCTATAGACAATCTTCGGATGAAAGCACTTTCAGGCAGTAAGATGGATCCGATGATTTTCCTGGACACCCTTTTGTTTATTCTTGCCTTTGGCTTGTTGACGCTGAGACTGATGCATTATCTGGTGAAGCTGGTCTATGGCATAGGTAGGAAAAAATGGAAACCGGCAGCTTATGTATCGTTTTTGCAGATAACCAGAACTTTCGGCAGGCAGGGATTTATATCTGTATTTATGATATTGACCGTGGCCATGGGACTGTTCAATGCAAATGCAGCCAGAACCATCAACAGGAACAATGAGGATCGTATCGTCTACGAATGTGGAGCAGATGTGGTGCTACAGGAAAGATGGCTGTCAAAAGCATATCGGGATAGTGATTTAAAAATTCACTACGCCTATATTGAGCCGGATTATCTTAAATATACTACACTCATTGAAGAGGGAGTATGTGACAGTGTGGCAAGAGTCATCCGCTATGATAAGACTGAGGCCAGTGCAGGTGGAAAAAGTGTGACAGACTGTATGGTTATGGGAATCAACACCAAGGATTTTGGAGAGACGGCATATCTGAAAGAGGAATTATATGGGGACAACCATTGGTTTAACCAGCTGAATGCTATGGGGCAAAAAGGAAATGGAGCAGTTATTTCCCGCAATCTGGCTGAGGCTCTTGGAATAGAAGAGGGGAATGTAGTAAGTTTTTATGGGTTAGATGGAGGCGAGGTTGACACAGAGCAAATCATGCGATGCTATGTCTGTGCCGTTGTGGATGCCTGGCCAGGCTATGATCAGTATTATTATGAGGATGGGGAGCAGAAGGAACGCTATCTGATTGTGGCGAATTATGCGTCTATGGCGAAGAATTTTGAGACAACTCCATATGAGATATGGTGTAAATTGAGCAAAGATGTTACAGCGGATGCATTATACAGTAAGCTGCAGGAGAAAGATATTGTAATTGAGTCCTACCACAGCGTTCAGGATGATATTTATGATATGAAAAATTCACCGGATATCCAGATTACCAATGGTATGTTTACATTGAGTTTTATTATTGCATTGGTACTCTGTGGAGTCGGTTTCCTGATATACTGGATTTCCTCCATCAGACAGCGGGAGCTTTTGTTTGGTGTGTATCGTGCAATGGGCATGTCTGTCACAGATGTCAATCATATGCTTGTGAATGAGCATATATTCAGCACGCTGTTATCGGTTATCGCAGGTGGTCTGGTCGGTATGGCAGCGACATTTTTGTATATCAAGCTGTTTGGCGTCGTATATCTGCCGGAAAAACATAATCTGGATATATACATATATTTTGAGTCGGGTGATATAGTGAAATTATTTGTGGTGATTGCGGTGATGATTTTGATATGTATGCTCATCCTCCGCAGGCTGATTCGCTCAATGAATATTACGCAGGCTTTGAAGCTGGGGGAGGAATAGCATGGAAGATATCATGATTGCAGAAAATGTGGTGAAATGTTTTAAAACCGGCGGAGAAGATTTTTATGCTTTGAAAGGTGTCAATATGGAGATAAACAGGGGCAGACTCACTATTTTGAAGGGTCGTTCCGGTTCAGGTAAGACGACACTTCTGAATGCGTTAAGTACGTTGGATGCGCCTACCTCAGGTGAAATTTATTTTGACGGACGGGCATACAGTTCCCTGACGGATAAAGACAAGGAGGGAATCCGAAGGCAGGAGATTGGTTTTGTATTTCAATCCATTGCACTGATTCCTATTATGAATGCATATGAAAATGTTGATTTCTCGCTCAGACTTACGGGAAATACGGAGGAAAGCGACGCACATATCAGGCGCGTGCTCGGACTGGTCGGTATGAAAGAACGGATGCTTCATATGCCGGCACAGATGTCCGGTGGTGAGCAACAGAGGGTTGCCATAGCCAGAGCCATTGTGCATCGCCCCAAGGTTCTGTTTGCCGATGAGCCTACAGGTGCACTGGACACAGAAACCGGTATTCGGGTAATGGCACTGTTTCGGGAATTGGTGGAGAAGGAGGGCATTACAATTGTAATGACGACTCATGATCCGAATCTGATGGAGCTTGGGGATGTGATATATGAGATGGAGGATGGTGAGTTAATTGACAGACGGGAAAATAACTGAGGATATAGTAGAACAGGAGAATACAGATGACCTGATTGTCTGTGACGGACTGGTCAAGATATATAAGACAAAGGAAGTTGAGGTTATGGCGCTTCAGGGCCTTGATCTTACCATCAAGCGTGGTGAATTAATGTCTGTTATCGGCAAAAGCGGTAGCGGAAAGAGTACACTCATGAACATTGTGGGTGGACTGGAAAAACCATCTGCCGGCAGGATTGTGGTAGCGGGTAAAAGTCTGTCTGAGCTTTCCGAAAAAGAAATGGTGGAATATCGCAGGAAAATGATAGGATTTGTATGGCAGAAGAGTGGGCGAAATCTGTTCCCTTATCTGAATTCTGTAGAAAATATAGAGGCAACAATGAATTTCAGCGGAATGAAGGCAAAGGAAAAACGTGAACGCGCATTGGAGCTGCTTGAAATGGTCGGAATGGATCATAAGAAAGATTCTTATCCAAGTCAGATGTCCGGCGGAGAACAGCAGAGGGTTGCAATCGCAGTCGCATTGGCGAACAATCCACAGATACTGCTTGCCGATGAGCCTACGGGTGCAGTGGATACAAAGACATCAGGCATGATACAGGACTTGTTTCGCAAGCTTAACCGTGAACTTGGTCTTACAATCATCATCGTTACCCATGATATGAAGCTTGCCAACAAGGTTGACCGTGTAGTGATGATTTCCGACGGCAAAATCAGCACGGAAAAAATAATGAAAGAAAAATACCGTGCACAGATAGACCAGCTTTCTTCTGCCGAAATCTATGACGACTCACATGAGGAATACTCGGTTATGGATAAGGCACACCGGGTGCAGCTTACTGAGGATATCCTGGGTGCAGCCGGGATTGATTCCAACAAGGTGCGTATTACCGTGGAAGACGGAAAGGTTGTCATTGTCGGCGAAAACAGTGCAAAGGGGATATCGCATTAAGACAGTATGGCATGGATAGATGTATAATGGAGGAAAACCGTTTGTGAACGCCGGTACTTAGCGAGACAAAAAATCGTGCCGGCTCT
>CAMAMD010000146.1 GCA_945836785.1 uncultured Clostridium sp. | reverse complement strand
AAGGAAGAATCGAAGGAAAAATCGAATTACTTCTGGAAGATGGAGCCTCAGTTGAAGCTATTGCTAGGAGACTTAATATGGATATTTCAGAAGTAGAACATATTATTGCATCTCTGGATAATATGTAAGTATATTCCGAAAAAAGAGTAATGGTATTTATGCAATATCGAGAAAAGAACTTTGGCTTATATAAGCTGAAGTCTTTTTTTATACAATATCAAAAACAGGGGCACCTGTTTTTGAGTTAGGGGTGCTATTTCTTTTTGTTATGGCTATCTATGTAAGATAGAGCTGTCAACACTACTTGAGTGCCCTATTTGAGGGGAAACAACATTTTCAGATGAGGTATCTGCTCGACTAGAGGTTTTTGTTCAGTCGGCAAAAAAGATTCTGCAGGAAAATTCGATTATTGATTATGAAAGAGTGACTTAATACTATTTATATATAAGTTTCAAAAAAGAGTAAAAGAGGAATAGTTCAGAGTACTGTTCCTTTTTTACTCTCCATATTCTTTAGATTAATTGCAACACCCCAACTGTCAGATGTATTGCAATGGGAGTGTTGCGTTTACTTTGCAAATTCTGCTGTCAGTCTGTATTTTTATTTAACATACAGCTATAAACGTGGTATAATGTTCGCGTAGATAATGAGCAGTGCCAAGACAGTCAGGAATAAATCGGTGCTTGCAGACGAATTTATTCCTGATTGTCTTGATAGGGCGAATGCCCGTGAACGAGGAAACCAGCGGTTTCCGAGTTGTGCACTGCCGAGTCTATGCAAAAAAATGTGGTAATAACACATGGGGGAATGATGTATGAAATATATAGTGAGTGGTAGTGAAATGGCACGTATTGACGAGTATACAACCAGTGTGATTGGTATACCGCAGATGGTTTTAATGGAGCGTGCGGCACTTGCCGTGTATGATTTTATTGCGGAAACATTTGATAACAAGTCCCGGGTACTGGTTGCGGTGGAGAGCGGTAACAACGGCGGGGACGGAATCGCTGTTGCAAGGATGCTGATGCAGGCCGGATATGAGGTGGAGGTTTTTTGGGTAAATGGACTCAAATCCGCCAGTGATGGTTTTGACAGACAATATGCGATAGCAAGAAAACTAAATGTAAAATTTATTGATGAGATCGTTGACTCCGGCTATGACATAGTGGTGGATGGGATATTTGGAGTTGGCTTGTCCCGTGCGGTCACAGGTAAGCAGGCGGAGGCAATCAAGGCATTAAATGATATTGATGCATATAAGATTGCAATTGATATTCCGTCCGGTATTGATTCCTATACGGGGTTTGTGCTTGGGACGGCATTCCGTGCGGATGCAACTATCACATTTGGTTTTATGAAACTGGGGCTTTTGCTTGCCATGGGATATGAATATGGTGGAAAGGTGACAGTGGCTGATATCGGATTCCCGATGCCGGCAGTTGATTTTGTAGGACCGAGATTATATACCTATGATGAGGATGATGTGGAAAGGATGCTGCCATACAGACGCTCAGATACGCATAAGGGCAATTATGGCAAGATTGGTGTTATCGGTGGCAGCAAAAATATGGCAGGAGCGGTCATGTTTGCGGCGGAATCAGCCTATCGTATGGGTTGCGGTCTGGTAAAAGTATGTACAGTAGAGGAAAACAGAGAGATATTACAGACGAAGCTGCCGGAGGCCATGCTTGCCACTTACGAGAAGGAAGATAAAGACAGTATCAGAGAGAGCATAAAGTCTATGTGTGATTGGGCAGATGTTCTTGTACTCGGGCCGGGACTCGGTACAGGAGAGTATGCTGTATATATGGTTGAAAAGATTCTTAGAAATTATGATAAAACAATCGTTTTGGATGCAGATGGATTAAATATTGTGTCGAATGATTTGGAGCTTTTGAGAAATACGCAGGCAAATGTGATTCTGACGCCACATTTGATGGAAATGTCAAGATTGACAGGCTTAAAAGTTGCAGATATAAAAGAAAATAAATATGATGTGGCGCGAGATTTTGCAAAGAAAAACGGGGGGGTGGTCGTTCTGAAGGATGCCCGCACGATTGTGTCAAATGGTGAATTGTCTGCCTATATTAATACAACCGGAAATAACGGTATGGCGACAGGCGGTTCAGGTGATGTGCTGTCTGGTATCATCGCCGGACTTTGCGGACAGGGAATGACATGCTTTGAAGCCGCCAAACTGGGTGTTTATATGCATGGCCTCGCCGGACAGGAGGCTGCAATCAGAAAAGGACGTTACAGCATGATTGCCCGGGATATTGTGAAAAGTATAACCACAGTGCTGGAAGGAGATTATTATGTTAACTAAAGATGTGGGCTATAATCGTATTTTTGCCAGGATTGATATGGATAATATTCGTTATAATATTATGAAGATGCAATCCCTCGTCAAACCGGACATGAAAACTTTGGTGGTAATCAAAGCGGATGCTTATGGACATGGCTCTGTCGCATTGGCTGAGCGTCTGGACGATTTGGCAGATTATTATGGTGTTGCAACCGTGGATGAGGCAGTGGAGCTTCGCCATGCCGGCATCGAAAAGCCTATTTTGATTATTGGATATACAGATTGTGAAGATTATGAACAACTGCTTGCATATAATATAACACAGGCGGTTTATGACGTGCGGGAGTGTGAAAAATTGTCAGCGCTTGCAGTCAGCCGCGGAACAAAAGCCAAGGTTCATATTAAAGTAGATACGGGTATGTCAAGGATTGGTTTTCCTGTATCGGAGTCGGGCATTGAGGAGGCAGTTAAATTAAAAGATATGCCGGGACTTGATATTGAGGGCATTTTTACACATTATGCGAAGGCTGATGAAACGGATAAGACATATGCTTATGGTCAAAAGGAAAAATTTTTGTATTTTATCAAGGAACTGGAGAAAATGGGTATGTCATTTGCATTAAAGCATATTGACAATAGTGCCGGAACCATGGAAATGGATGACGATGAATTTGACATGGTAAGGCTTGGGATTGTAACCTATGGTCTGTATCCTTCGGAGGAAGTTGATAAATCTGTTGTGATTAAACCTGCGATGTCCCTGGTGGCACATGTGTCCCATGTGAAAACCCTGCCGGAAGGCGTGGGAGTCAGCTATGGCTGGACATATATTACGGAAAAAGAGACGAAGGTCGCAACTATTACAGCTGGCTATGCAGACGGATATCCGCGGGCACAGTCAAATCTCGGCAGAGTGATTATACATGGACAATATGCACCGATTATTGGCAGAGTCTGTATGGATCAGATTATGGTGGATGTAACGGATATACCGGATGTGGCGGTAAGAGATGAAGTGATTTTGATCGGTAGCGATGGTGATGCACATATATCAGTGGAGGAAGTTGCCGCTCCGGCTGCAAGCTTTAATTATGAGCTTGTTTGCAATATCAGCAGACGTGTGCCACGGGTATATCGGGAGAATGGGCAGGATACAATCTGTGTAAATTATCTTTTGTAACGTATACGGCAGATGATTGTTGGAAATACTTTGATTAGTTAGAAATAACAATGGGAGTGTGAAACAATTGATCATCAGAAGAGGCGATATATATTATGCTGACCTGCGGCCTGTGATTGGTTCGGAGCAGGGAGGTGTCAGACCGGTACTTATTATACAAAATGAAGCGGGCAATAAACACAGTTCGACAGTGATAATTGCAGCAATTACATCACAATTACACAAGGCAAAGCTGCCAACACATGTAGAACTTGATTCAAGGTATTGCGATATAGCTAAGGATTCTGTTATACTATTAGAGCAGGT
>CAMAMD010000145.1 GCA_945836785.1 uncultured Clostridium sp. | reverse complement strand
TCTGATTCGTGTAATCCTGGTGATAACATGTTCCATTTTTATTTTGCTTATGCTTACGTTGAAATTCCGGGTTATGTATAAGCAGTATGGAAAAGATGATGTCACAAGGCGCAAAAACAAGAGAGAATTTGAGCAGGTGGCAAAAGAATTAATCCGTGGGAACTGGAATTATTTTCTCGTATATGCGAATATTGATCGTTTTAAACTCATTAATGATGCTTATGGCGACAAAGTGGGAGATCATGTTCTCCGGAAAATTCATAAAATCATAGATGATGAGCTTTTATGGAATGAAGTATCCGGACGTATAATGGCAGATAATTTCGGTATACTGATGCATTATCATTCGATTGAGAAACTGGATGAGCGTCTGGAACGCATGAGCAGACAGTTTGCTCGGCTTGCAGATGAGAATGGAAACCGCTATGGTATCGAAATGTACTATGGAGTATACATAATCCAGAAAGATGAAGAGATTGATATAAGTGCGATGATGGAGCGTGCAAATCTTGCGCGCAAGAAGATTTCTCCATCTTACCGGGTATCTATGGGTATTTATGATGACAGGGACAGACAGCACTTGAGTCGTGAAAAGGTTTTGGAAATGAAGATGCGTAAAGCGCTTGAAAACGGTGAGTTTGTTCCATATCTGCAGCCGAAATTTGAATTGCAGACTGAGACGGTTGCCGGCGCAGAGGCACTGGTGCGCTGGATTGATCCGGAAGAGGGGATGATTTTCCCGAATGAGTTCATTCCATTGTTCGAGAGTAATGGATTTGTCGTTGATGTCGATCTGTACATGTTCGAGCAGGTGTGCAGGATGGTTGAGAGCTGGTACAAGCAGGGGAAAAGAATCATTCCGATTTCTGTCAACCTATCAAGAAGCCATTTTGCTGTGCCGGATTTTTTCCAGGCATATGTGGACATACTTAATAAATATGATGTTCCGC
Organism: uncultured Clostridium sp.; assembly: GCA_945836785.1. The sequence goes on along the minus strand of CAMAMD010000145.1, from coordinate 2,856 downwards.
CAAAGTCAATCGAAATTGAGCTGACAGAATCGTTATTTTACAACGATCTGGATTCCTTAAATACCCTGGTTTCCCAGATCCACGAACTTGGTCTTTCCTGCTCGATTGATGACTTTGGAAGCGGATATTCTTCCCTGAACATGCTGAAAGAAGTTGAAGTGGATACGTTGAAGCTCGATCGTGTGTTCTTTGCGAATGGTTCGGATGATAAGCGTGGAAAGGATGTAATCCAGAGCGTAATCAAGCTGGCACAGGCACTGAAACTTCATACCGTATCTGAAGGGGTAGAAGAACGTGGACAGGTGGAACTCCTCAAATCCATGGATTGTGATCTGGTTCAGGGATATGTGTTTGCAAAACCGATGCCTGTGCCGGAGTTTGAAAAGCTGGCCTTTGGTGGTGTCTGATATCGTTGAAGCGATCAGAGGTAGAGCCGTTTGTGATTACGGTACCGGTTTCTGCGGTACATAACTTCATGGAACAGTATAATTTCAATCATATCACGGAGCATTTTATGGTATCCGTCAGAAGAGATTTCTCCTTGTGGGAAATCTTTTTTGTATGCTTCCGGATATTTTTTCATGAAATCATTCATGATCTGTCCTGCCATAATCTGGAGAGAGGTTTTATCGGGATAAGCATCAAACATGAGACTTCCGTCATATTCCAGTTTGTCACAGGCTTCCTCGACAAAATCGCGAATCTGCCTGGTGATTTGCGGGTATAAATAATTCAGATATGCATTATCCTCTTCCATTTCCCACAACTTTGCGCGTCCGGATGCCGGCATCATGGATGGGACAGCAGGTGTATCAAAGGTAAAAAGGAAGTCAGGATTATTATATTGACCCATAGATTCCTCCATTCTGAGACCTATTTGGATTTTTATTAATTAGTATATGCGCTGGGAAAATTTGTGTGTCGCCCTTGCACTTTTAAGGGAAAGCCGTTACAATAAAATGGAATAGTTGATTTTATCAGGAAAAGAGGTTATAGCTTTGCTTAAGCATATATATAAAGGATTATTTTTAGTAATAATATTTGCCGCTGCTCTGTTTTTCTTTGGTCATCAGTTAGAGACGGATATCGATGATGATGGAACCGAATACAAAGTGCAGGAGGAAACCTTTCCGACCATACAGATTATGACACAGGGGCGTGTGGTAAACCCTCTTTATGGATATGCGGCACCGATGGAGGCAGATATTGTGAGGGAATCCATGACTCCGCTTGGAACAGACCGCAAAATTACACTTTTACTGGAAAGTGCGGTCAGCTATCTCACCAGACTCCAGTATGAGATTGTAGACAAAGAGTCCGGGGAAATTTATGAGACAAAGACAATCAGTGCGATATCAGAGGGACAGAAGCAGGTTGATATCGTATTTGACTATAATTTTAAAACGAGTACGGAGTACATTCTGGACATCATGGGTATATCCAGTGATGGAAGGGAGATTCACTACTATACCCGTCTGAAATATTATCAGATGGAGTCCAATCTCGGGAAAAAGCTCGATTTTGTCCGCCAGTTTCACAAAAATACGTTTAAAAAGAGTAAGCAGCAGGAGCTGGAGAGCTATTTGGAGCCAAACCCTCAAAATCTGAATTCCAGCCTGGCATCGGTGGATATCACGTCAAGTTCAGATCTGGTGACCTGGGCAGGAATGTCTCCGGAAATTATTTCCGATGAGTATATCACAATAAAGGAATACAATATGGAGACCGCGTGTGTACAGTACAACTACTTTGTGCGGGCGCAGTCATCTTCCGGACGTGAAATATACCATGTGAAAGAATTTTACCGGGTGCGCTATGCTTCCGGTCAGAATTATCTGCTGAATTTTCACCGGACAATGGAGGCGCAGTTTGATCCCAAACAGGCGAGTATGACAAGCAGTCAGCTGAAACTGGGCATTACCGGTGATACAGTCAGTCAGATGATGTCCACGGAGGATGAAAAAAAACTGTATTTTGCCCGGGGTGGTACCCTGTATCAATACAATATGGATACCGGTGATATCATGACGGTTTATGAAAGTTTCAGTGAAAAAGCATCCTACAGATATCGTGCATACGATGAACAGGGTATCCGGCTTTTGAAGCTGGACAGCGAGGGAACACTGTATTTCTGTGTCTATGGTTATTTTCCAAGAGGAAGCTATGAGGGCGATGTGGCAATAGTCCTTTATGAGTATAAAGCGGATGGAATCCTGCGGGAAATGGTGTATATGCCGATTAGCAGTACCTATCAGCAGTTGAGGGAGGACTTTGATGAATATGGTTATGTGAGTCCGCGTGGTATTTATTATTTTACGGTGGCCAATACCGTTTATGCCTATAATATGACAGGTAAACGTCTGGAGAAACTGGCTGAAAATATCAAGGCACATTCCTTTATGACCATGCAGGGAGCGAACTGTTATGTCTGGTCCTCTTCACTGAGTACCGGATATGGGGAGAGCATTACCATATTTGATCTTGAAAAAGATGAGAAACAGGTGATATACCGGCCGGATAAAAACTCATGGATTCGTCTGCTTGGTGTCATTGAGGGAAATGTTGTGTATGGATTTGTCAAAAAAGACGCAATCACGCAGAACAGTGACGGTTCCCGTATCATCCCATGCTATGAATTGTATATTGCTAATACAAAAGGAGAGGTACTCAAAAAATTTGCAAAATCCGGAAAATATATAAAGGGAATTGATTCAAACGGGAATGTAATCAACATTTCACTATGCAAAAAAAGTGGAAACCGATATGTGGATGCCGGAAGAGACAGCATATTGAACCAGACAGACAGCAAGGCATCGCGGTTTGGTTATACTTCACGTATAACAAACAAATCGTTGA
>CAMAMD010000144.1 GCA_945836785.1 uncultured Clostridium sp. | reverse complement strand
TGCCGATGATATTTTCATATCCTTTGGACTTCAGATTTCTTACGATGGCGCTGCCCACCAGCCCTCTGTGTCCTGCTACATAAATCTTATCTGTCTTGTTCATATATTTACCTTCCTTTTCACTTTATTACAATATATCAATGCAACAGCATTACATAATATCCCAATAACACTATCGGCATACAAAATACATATATTGTTAATACTGCCTTTTCACGAAACATGGGTTTATATTGCTTCTGATATCCACATCTGTTCATAACCAGCAAAAGCACAACAATACCCACCAAACAAGTTTCAACAAGCAGATTCATTACTTCCAAAAGCTTTCCCCAATTATATATATAAGCCCATAAACATGTACAATGCTCAGGATCAGCAAGATATCTGGTACTCCCTAAGCGGTCACACAATGCCGTAATCCATGAGTTTCTCATAACGTAGCACGTATTCATGCTTTTCGGATAACTTCCTCTGCATACTTGAAACATTCTTCCATATGTCAAAACTGTAAACAAAAACAAATTGTTTCCCAGCTCCTGACCGGATGTCATAATCATCAATATTAGAAATGGTACATAAAGGAACATCCGATAAAAATCATCTACCATGAAAAAAGAAATCATTACAAACAAGATGGAAAAAAGGAAAATCAATTTCTGATAATATTTTTGTTCCCCATTCTCAGGTATTTCTTCCATATAGCAGTAGAAAAACAAAATGCATAGGATGATGCCGGCAATCGAAAAAGTCCCCAACATTGTATCCATTTTTAATCCTGCCAACATACGATACAACATATCAACAAAATCATTCGTATGCTTTACCGTCTGATAAACAGAACTTCCTCCATAACACAATTCAAACAACAATAAAGGCAATACCGTTCCAACTATATAAATCAACAGCCTATATATTCTCTTTTCTTTTAAAAGCAAAAGTGCCAATACCGGAATCAGCATAATAGGACAAAAAGTCACACAACATATGAGCATGGCATAACATCTTTTCCAATATCCTTTTAAAAAGCAATATAATGCAGTCACAAAGAGACAAACATAAACAATCTCATCCTGTCCGGCATATCCGATAGATACTAAAATTTCCGGTGATGCCATAATAAGCAATACTGTCAGAAATACCTTCTTCTTGTCTGAAGTTATCATATTGCATATTTTCCCGCAAACATATGCTGTAATAATCTGCATCAAAACCAAAAACAGCTTACTCCAACATATACTATAAAAGTTCTCTATCGAAGCAATTCCACTGACAGAATGAACTATCCATAATGGAAAATTCCATATGCACAAAGGAAGCAGCCATAAATAGTTTCCTCCACAGTTTGTATGAGCAGCTCCATGTACATTCAATGCAGAATATTCATAGAACTCACTCAATTTTCCCTGAAAGAACAAATCCCAAAAATTTAAGCTCCATGCCGCCAGTGAATCTGCATCTTCATACTCAAATGTAATAAGCATCATAAATCCTGTGATGACAGTTATCACTATTAGAAGAGCATATATTCGGCGATCTTTCTCTGATACCTCGCACATAATTTTCTTAATATCTGACATTCTCCACTCCTCATCATCTGTTATTATTTGCAGCCATCATCCCATCTGATAGTTCTTCTCCTAAAAATTCTATTTGAGTCTTTGCCGGCGCGGATGGAAAACTTTCGTATCCCACTCTATCACCTTCTATCGGATAATAAAATGTAACTCCATTTATTACATAAGACAATGTCTCATAATTTTCATATTCTTTCTGAAATATCCAATAATCATTAACATAGGAATCCACAATTTCTTTCCCTAAAGCAATGCTCTTATACAAAAAGAAAACGCACACCATCCCCACGCCACATAACCGAATCGTTTTTAAGGCGCTTTTCGCCTCTTCATTATTGTTCCTTTCTTCCCATATAGTCAAAATATTGCAATAGATGCCTCCCGGCACCACCGCAGAAGTCAGATACACATAGACACATCCATAACGAATCAGCGGCGAGGTACCCAGCCAGAAGAGAAAGGAGCCCGCCACGGTCATCTGCACCAGCAGAAGCTGCCATTGCCGCGCCGGTACTGTAGTTCTTTTCCACAGTAGCACCAGTCCATACACAATCAAAATCGCCACGGAACATCCTGCCACAAGTACCAGCAGCTTATCACTGCCTGCCAGGGCACGGAACCAGTCGGGCAGCCATTCGAATATGGATTTATCAAACTGTGTCACATCTGTGTAACCTCTACCCCAGACCTGAATCTCTCTGGCATCATAATCTGCCAGTCCCTTCGGTATCTTCCATGGAACCTCGAATAAATCAATCTGTGTAAAGGGATATACGAGCCAGCCGGATATGATCACATTCCGGATGAAATACGGAAGAGCCGTTATCACACCCAGAAACAGATATAACATAATCTCCCGCCATCTTTTCTCTTTTAAAAGGTAATATGCCGGATGTATGACCAGAATAAGTATCAGGGCTGCCGACAGCTTAACAGTCATCAGGAATACGCCCAGCACGCACAAAAGCGCATAGGGCAATACTGTTTTTTCCTGCTGTTCCAACAGATCCAGCCAGCGGATCACGATGTAGAATGCCGTCAGCACCATAAAATAATCGGAGGCAGGAGAAACCATTTCATCGAAGATAATGACCAGATAATAGATACACATCACTCTGGCAAAATCACCGGTACATAGTCTGCCATTTCGTATGGAATCTATGATTCTCAGGCAGATTACAGCTAATATAAATGCCAAAAATCCCGCACAGCAATGATAGGACTGTCCGCCTAAGAAGGACATGCTGTATAGGGCTGACAGGGCAAAGGAGGAACTGTTATAGGCAAGCCTGCAGTGCAGATTACCTAATCCCTTAACCACACCATACTCTTCCAGCCAGCGAATGCTCTGGGCATGGTACAACCCGGTATCATAATGGATGATACCTCTGGATGTTCCATAGGCAAATAGCAAAAAGAGGAATAATATGACTAACATTCTCCCTCTTTTTCCGGATTTAATACTCTTTATATCATTCCATAATGTCTTAAGCTTATCGCCAAGCGTTCTTCTATAGCAAAACACAATTACGAGGCAGACCGCACACAGTATCAGATTTGCCAACAGCCCGACCTTATATAACAGGCTGAAAAACTGCGCATATACGGTTACACACACAAGACCACACAGCAGATAGCTGTCCATATGTCTGATTCGATATGACATGCGGCCTGCAAGCACATGCAGCACACCATATCCCACCAGGAAGGTGGTTATCAGCATATAGCACCATATCAAAATCACTGACAGCATAGATATCTAAGCCTTTTCTTATTCACTATTACTGATTACCGGCACACAGTTACTCTTACTTGCCATTCTTCGCTTTATAGTCAGCACAACTGATGCCTGCAATCTCTTTCAGATCTGCATCCATCATCATAGAAACCAGACCCTTGAAGTCTACATCACGTTTCCAGCCAAGCTCTTTCTCAGCCTTAGAGCAGTCACCCCAGAGGAACTCTACTTCAGCCGGACGATAGAATTCCGGATTCACATCTACCAGCAGTCTTCCACTCTTGGTATCATAGCCTTTCTCATTGACGCCGGTGCCTTCCCAACGGATATCTATTCCTAATTCTGCAAAAGCCGCTTCCACAAATTCTCTGACTGTATGTGTTTCATTGGTTGCAAGAACATAATCATCCGGCTTGTCCTGCTGCAGCATCAGCCACATACCCTTTACATAATCCCCTGCAAATCCCCAGTCACGTTTTGCATTCATATTACCCAAAGACAGCTTCTCCTGATTGCCTGCGATAATAT
>CAMAMD010000143.1 GCA_945836785.1 uncultured Clostridium sp. | reverse complement strand
AATCTGTAGACAATGTCCATCCGTAGGCATAACTTACTTCAACAAACTTACTGCCTCCATGATGCAGACGATTAAACTCCTGTACGTCCTTTTGTATCTGATTTAAGATTTTTTCCATTTCCTCTCTTGAAGCATCATAAATAACTGCCATGAATTCGTCCCCACCATATCTTCCGACAAAGTTTTGAGAAGGTACGGCATTTCGAAGCAGCCTTGCAAAATTTTCAATTAACTGATCTCCGACAGAATGGCCCAAAGTATCATTTGCAACTTTTAAATTATTCAAATCGAATACAATACATCCAATTGGTTTTTGCATTAATTCTGCATTGATAAAAAATTCTTCACATCGACCTTTATTTGGCAGGCCGGTATGCTGATCGGTAAATGCTTTTTGTTCCAATTGACTGTTCCGATGCCGTATTCTGACGGCTTCAAGCGAACGAAATAACATGATCAGAATTAAAATGGTTATATCGACAGCTGTACCTATTTCCAGATAACGGATAATCGTTGCAATAGATTCAGAATACAATTCTGCTGCTGAAACCGTTTCGTCTGCCATTCGGAAATAGTTTTCACTCACTTCAACAATATCTGTAGCCTCATATCCGTACTCACGCACACGATAAATTTCATCTTTAAGCTTTTGCCAATATTGCATTTGCTTATCTAAATCAGCCTGATATACTTCATCCTCCAGACGCACAAGATTATATTTTCTTGATTCATTTTTTAATCCATCTAAAATTTCATCCAGATAAACAATAAGGTCATCATTTTTCTGGCCTACAATTTCCAGCTTAACCTCTCGCTGCGTAGCCCCTCTCACGATTCCCGCATAATTAATTACCCTCGCCGTTCCCTGCAGAGAATTTATTTGAAAAATCATCGATGTCACAAGAATCATCATGATAACAATCAATACACTCTGAACAATTGTGACAAATGTCCTCAACCTCTTTGTTTGCATAAAAAATTTCCTCCTGTATGAATATCTGCTCCCGAAGTTTTTATTTTCTATACTTCGCAATGATTCGCATCATCTTATCAATTTCCAATGGCTTTGTAATATGCCCATTCATGCCTGCGTCAAAACTCTTTTGTATGTCTTCTGCAAATGCATTGGCAGTCATGGCCACAACAGGCAGCGTTTCCGCATCCGGCCTTCCCATTTGACGGATCTGCCTTGTCGCCTCATGTCCATCCATGACAGGCATCATAACGTCCATAAGTACCAGATCAAAAGTATCCGGATCATTATTAGCCACTGCATCCACAGCTTCTCTGCCATTGACAACCGATGTAACCTGTGCCCCTTCTTCTCTCAGAAGTGTCTCTGCGATCTCACGATTGAGCTCATTATCTTCTGCCAGAAGGATGTGCATACCTTTAATAGATACATCCGCATCCTTCTCAATCTTTACAACTTCACTTTCATCGGCAAGCTCAAAAGGAATTGTGACGACAAACCGACTTCCCACATTCAGCTCACTTGATACCTCCAGGGTTCCTCCCATCTGCTCAATGAGAGCTTTGGCAATACTCATGCCAAGACCTGTTCCCTGATAAACACTTCTGGCATCTGTGTCTGCCTGAACAAAAGGTTCAAATATCCGCGTGAGAAACTCCTGACTCATACCGATTCCTGTATCTGAAATCGTCCAGCGATATGTAACCGTCTTCTCGTTAAAATCAATAACCTCAATATCTGTTGTGATTTCCCCGTTTTTACGATTGTACTTAATACAATTGCTGTAGATATTCATCATCGCTCTGCGCAGATGCAGCGGACTGCCATAAACATAAATGTGACGTTCCGACCAGGATGTAAAGTTTATATTGGCAGTAATTCCCGCCTCCTGAGCCTGTAAATTGATAATGACCGCCGCTTCCCTGCCTTCCTCAATGATGTTAAAAGGCTCATGAGCCAAAACAAGACTGCCCTCTTCGATCTTTGCCATATCCAGCACATCGTTGATCAAAGATACAAGATGGTTGGTTACGATCGTTGCTTTTTTTCTGTTTTCCTTCAGATACTCAATATCATCCTCGTGTTTTTTATCAATCTCCAGAATGCCGATAACACCATTGAGAGGGGTCCGCATATCATGAGACATTCTTGCCAGAAAACGGGATTTTTCCGAATTCGCCCGTTTTGCATCATCTAAAGCTTTTTGAAGTTTCTGCTGCTGCTCAATCTCTGCCGCAACAATCTCATCAACATTCAAAAATCCCAGAACAACAACGCCATACTCTTCATTTTTAATAAAACGGAATTGATAATAATGTACATTGCCATCCTCAAGAATACGATAATTTCCCGCATATTCCTTCTTCATTGTTAAGGCTTCCATCACGTTACTAAGCTTTGTTGCCATTGACATCATCATCTGATCATCGGGATGAATGCGCTGTTTGACATACTGTTCCATCAGCTCGTCGTAATTATAAATATTCGTTTCACTCTTCTCAAAAATTTTCGACATAAACCCTTCATGTTTAATGAAAGTTACAGTCTTCTCAAGTGTATTAAGCAGAAGAACATCCAGATAATTACTACTTAATGTCTGAACAATACTGACCTGCGTCTCATAAGCATCACGGTCTCTCGTCACATCTTCGCCAAAAAACAGCCCTTCCAGATGATTGTTTGAAGGATTGATAAAAAGCCGGGTTGTATACCTTGACCAACGTGCAATATTATCATCATAATAACATCTTGATTCTCGGACAATTTCTACATTTCCCGCCTCAAAATCCCGTTTCATTGCTTCCAGACTATAGGCATTTAAAAAATCCTCTCGATCCTTCTTAAGAGGAATATACGCAGACATACTCTGCATCAACACATCAATTGAACATTCCGAATTAAAATTTTCCGCAAAAGAGGACACCCCACCTACTTTTAAAATTTTATTTTCTGTAATATCCAGATGAAAATATCCAGGCACATGAGAGAGCGTTGATACCATTGCATTTAACTGTCTTTCATAAATTCTCTTTGTGCTGATATCATCATCTTCACATGCAATAGCTACAACAATATCATTAAAGTCATCCGCTTCGCCATTACGTGCAATCAATAAATAATAGTAATGAACATCCCCCTCAAAAACTCTGAAATGTATTTTAAAAGACTCTGTCTCATTCAGTCGTTCCTTTATATAATCCATGCTCAGCATTGTCCGGACAGATAAACGATCTTCTGAATGCACATACTCATTTAAAAATAATTCTATTACATCAAGATAGTCCATATTGTCATCTAATCTGGCATCTTTTATATCAAAGAGATCCACCGAACGAAATACGGATATCTTTTGCGACTCCATATTTACACCAAATACTGTTGAATACTTGGCTGAAATCAGATGAATGGCTCCGAGTAAACGGAGTGAGCTTTCTCCTGTAGGAATCGCACTGGACAGCCGTTCCCCCTCAGCCACGGTGCTGAACACGAGAGCATGCCCTCTGGATCCGTCAGCATGTACCGTTTCCACTGCGTCCACCGTTTCATAAATATGTCGAATCGGATCCAGATAAGTCTTCGGTCCGTGAATCCCATTCGCCACCGGGCATGGAGGGCAGGGAGAATCTAATCCCATCAATACCTTATAACATCTCTCCCCCATAACTAAGTTTGGATATAATTTCTTAGCCGTATCATTAAATCCAATAATATTATAATCCGCATCAATACTGTAATAACCTGATGAATGTCCACTCATCTGTTATCCCCTCCTCTATCATAAAAAAAGCAAAATCTTTTCTCAATACCTTAAGTATAACAGAAGTATCGGATACTCTCAATCGTGACATGCTCCCACCACTTAAATCAAGGATTATGAAGTGGGGGCTTCCTGT
>CAMAMD010000142.1 GCA_945836785.1 uncultured Clostridium sp. | reverse complement strand
AGCGCTGCTGTGACACAGATTGGCAATGCCAAGATGGGTGATTTGATTGCAGAAAGAATCTAAAAATTTAATGTGTAATAAATGGAGGAAGAACATGAGAAGTGATAATGTAAAGAAAGGTATGCAACAGGCACCACATAGAAGTCTGTTCAATGCATTAGGATTTACAGAGGAGGAAATGCAGAAGCCTATGGTAGGTATCGTCAGCTCATATAATGAGATCGTACCAGGGCATATGAATCTTGATAAAATTGTAAATGCAGTTAAACTTGGTGTGGCCGAGGCAGGCGGTGTGCCGGTCGTATTTCCAGCAATCGCAGTATGTGATGGTATTGCAATGGGCCATATTGGTATGAAATATTCGCTCGTTACAAGAGACCTGATTGCAGACTCAACAGAGTGTATGGCTATGGCACATCAGTTTGATGCGCTTGTGATGGTTCCAAACTGCGACAAAAATGTTCCGGGGCTTTTGATGGCAGCTGCACGTATTAATGTGCCTACAGTGTTTGTATCAGGCGGACCGATGCTTGCCGGTCATGTAAAGGGACAGAAACGCAGTCTTTCTTCCATGTTTGAAGCTGTTGGTTCCTATGCGGCAGGCACCATGACAGAAGAGGATGTATGCGAATTCGAAAATAAGGTATGTCCGACTTGTGGTTCCTGCTCAGGTATGTATACAGCAAATTCGATGAATTGTCTCACGGAAGCACTTGGTATGGGATTACAGGGAAATGGTACAATTCCAGCAGTATATTCAGAGAGAATTAAGCTTGCAAAGCATGCCGGAATGGCTGTAATGGAAATGTTGAGAAAAGATATTCGTCCACGTGACATTATGACAAAGGAAGCAATCATCAATGCGCTTACGGTCGATATGGCACTTGGCTGTTCTACCAATTCAATGCTTCATTTGCCGGCAATCGCACATGAAATCGGATTTGACTTTGATATTGCCTATGCAAACGAGATTAGTGCAAAGACACCTAATCTTTGTCATTTGGCGCCTGCAGGACCAACATATATGGAAGATCTCAACGAGGCAGGTGGCGTTTATGCGGTCATGAACGAGCTTTCAGAGTTAGGATTGCTCAATGAAAACTGCATGACTGTGACCGGCAAGACGATCGGTGAAAATATAAAGAGTGTTAAAAATAAAAATCCTGAAGTAATAAGACCACTTGACAATCCATATAGTAAGACAGGAGGTCTTGCGGTATTAAAGGGTAATCTTGCTCCTGATGGAAGTGTTGTAAAACGTTCGGCAGTGGCGCCTGAAATGCTTGTTCATGAAGGTCCAGCACGTGTGTTTGAATGTGAAGAGGACGCAATTGCAGCAATCAAAGGTGGAAAGATTGTGGCAGGTGATGTTGTCGTGATTCGTTATGAAGGACCAAAGGGTGGTCCGGGTATGAGAGAGATGCTCAATCCTACTTCTGCAATTGCAGGAATGGGACTTGGTTCTAGTGTGGCATTGATTACAGATGGACGTTTCTCTGGTGCATCCCGCGGCGCTTCTATTGGTCATGTCTCTCCTGAGGCGGCTGTTTGCGGTCCGATTGCACTGGTAGAAGAGGGTGACATTATTTCGATTAATATCCCAGAGTGTACCTTAAACGTAAAGGTTTCTGATGAAGAGCTGGCAAAGCGTCGTGCAAACTGGCAGCCAAGAGAGCCGAAGGTTACGACAGGATATCTTGCAAGATATCGGGAACTTGTCACAAGTGGAAACAGAGGCGCAATTCTTGAAATACCTAAAAATAATTAATGATAGCGATAAACGATAACTAAAGGAGAATTCTATTATGCAGTTGACAGGTGCACAAATTGTTATTGAATGTTTAAAGGAACAAGGGGTTGATACTGTATTCGGTTATCCTGGCGGTACGATTCTGAACATTTATGATGAATTATATAAGCATAGTGATGAGATTACACATATTCTGACATCCCATGAGCAGGGCGCTTCCCATGCCGCAGACGGATATGCGCGTGCTACAGGAAAAGTAGGCGTTTGTTTGGCAACAAGTGGGCCGGGTGCTACGAATCTGGTTACAGGTATTGCTACAGCTTATATGGATTCTGTTCCTTTGGTAGCAATCACTGCAAATGTTAATCTTCCATTACTTGGAAAAGATACTTTTCAGGAGGTTGATATTGCTGGTGTGACCATGCCGATTACAAAGCATGGATATATTGTGAAGGATGTTACGAAACTTGCCGATACTATCAGAAAGGCATTCCGAATTGCAAAATCTGGAAGACCGGGCCCTGTACTTGTTGATATCACGAAGGATGTGACAGCGAACAAGTGTGAGTTCATTCCAACAGAGCCAGAACCTCCAATCATCAAAAATTCCTACACAGAGCAGGATATTGATGTTGCTTTGGAACTGATCAGGAACGCAAAGAAGCCTTACATTTATCTTGGCGGTGGAGCAATTATTTCAGGTGCTTCAAGAGAGGTAAGGGAGTTTGCTGAAAAGATTCAGGCGCCTGTTTGCGACACACTCATGGCAAAGGGCGCATTTGACGGATACAGCGATCTGTACACGGGAATGATCGGTATGCATGGTACCAAGACATCGAACTTCGGTGTCAGCCAGTGTGATTTACTGATTGCTCTGGGAGCGCGTTTCTCAGACAGAGTTGTTGGTAATCCTAAGAAATTTGCAGAGAATGCAAAAATATTACATATTGATATTGATGCTGCGGAGATTAATAAAAACATCAAAACAACAGCATCAGTAATTGGCGATTTAAAGACTGTCTTAAAAGAGCTGAACAGCAAGCTTGAACAACAGAATCACGATGAGTGGATTGGCCAGATCAAGGAGCTTAAGGCGAAGTATCCTTTGAAATATGAGTCGGATAAGCTTACCTGTCCATATATTATCGAGGAGCTTGACAGAGTCACAGAAGGTAAGGCTATCATATCTACAGATGTAGGACAGCATCAGATGTGGGCGGCTCAGTTCTACAAATATACAGAACCCCGTACATTCCTGTCATCTGGAGGCCTTGGCACGATGGGCTACGGACTGGGCGCATGTATTGGTGCCAAGGTAGGTATGCCTGATAAAATTTGTGTGAATATTGCAGGTGATGGCTGTTTCAGAATGAATATGAATGAACTGGCAACAGCAAGCCGCTACAATATTCCAATTATTCAGATTGTCATAAATAATCATGTACTTGGCATGGTAAGACAGTGGCAGACATTATTCTACGACAAGCGTTATTCTCAGACAGTTCTGACAGATAAGGTTGATTTTATTAAGGTGTCTGAGGGACTTGGATGTGAGGCAATTCGTGTCACAAAGCGTGAAGAAGTAGGTCCTGCAATTGAAAAGGCCATTGCTCTGAAGAAGCCGGTTGTCATCGAGTGTATGATTGAAGAAGATGACAAAGTCTTTCCGATGGTTCCGGCTGGAGCTGCGATTAGTGATGCGTTTGATGCTGAAGACTTGAGCAAGCGTCAAAAATAATAATCAGCTACGCTATGAAAAAATTTTTATTCAGATTAATCAGTGTAATCTGTGTCACAGCAGCGCTGTTTTTGGGAGCTGTCATTGCGCTAAATGAATATTTGTATAAGGATGCCTTTCCGATGGGTGTATGGATCAACAATGTTTACTGTACCGGAATGACAGCAACTGAAGTATCTCAATTATTAGAGACTTCGTTTGATCTTCACTCAAAAAATATTGATGTCCGTACACTTGATGGGGAAGTGCATTCGTTACAGTTCGACGAATATGGCATTGGTATTTCTTATGATGAAGTTGTCGCAAGATGTTTTGAGGAGGAATCTGGTAAGTACAAGTGGTTGGCTGAAATCTCCTTTCCAAGAATGTACAACATACAGCCGGAGTATACATT
>CAMAMD010000141.1 GCA_945836785.1 uncultured Clostridium sp. | reverse complement strand
TTCTTCTTTTTTCCTCATCAACAGATAACATACTTATTTTTTTCCTGTATTTTTCAAAATATTCCTTTTCCACAATTTTCCCTCCAATAAAACAAAAAATGCTAATACAATTCTATTATTGCTCTTTTCATTATATCAACTTTTTGGACAATTAAGTCATTATAAAATCTCAATATTCTATCATAGTGTGTACAATTGAACGATTCCCCAAAATACTCATATACAATTTAAAATTAATGTGTACAGACACAAAAATAATTTTATATGATGGGATTAAAAATGCCAAGTATGCATACTCCAAGGGGTTGTCAAATAGGGTTGTACATACACCCAAAACAAACAATAATGGATGCCAGTGCATCCAAAAAGAAATAAAATCAAAAAGACGATCTGCACAACTGTCAAAGCCTTTTTCTTTTTGTCAATTCATGTGACCATATTACAATCGTCAAAAACCGCATAAAATAAGGATTTTTACTCCATTTCACTCATGCGGCTCAGCTTCGCCGCTTGGTCCGCTGCGATGCATGCATCAATTATCTCCTGAATATCCCCATTCATGATCTTATCCAGCTTATACAATGTCAAACCGATTCTATGGTCTGTCACACGCCCTTGTGGGAAATTATAGGTTCTTATCTTCTCCGAACGATCACCGGTACCAACCTGACTCTTACGAAGATCAGCCTCGGCATCATGCCGCTTCTGCATTTCGATATCAAGAAGCTTTGCACGAAGCAGGGCAAACGCCTTTGCCTTGTTCTGAAGCTGTGATTTCTCTGTCTGGCTGTATACAACGATTCCGGTCGGATAGTGTGTCAATCGCACGGCGGAATCCGTGGTGTTGACGCACTGACCACCATTACCTGACGCACGCATAACATCAATACGAATATCCTTCTCCGGAATTTCTATCTCATCCATTTCTTCTGCCTCAGGCAGCACCGCCACACTGGCAGTAGAGGTATGAATACGTCCGCCTGACTCTGTTTCCGGCACACGCTGTACACGGTGTACACCACTCTCATACTTTAATACTGAGTAGGCGCCATTTCCCGTTACCATAAATGTAACCGACTTCATACCGCCGATGCCGATTTCCTCGACCTCCATCAGCTCCGCTTTCCAACGTCTGCTCTCAACATAATGTACATACATGCGATAAAGCTCAGCCGCAAATAATGCAGCCTCATCACCGCCTGCACCTGCTCTGATTTCTACGATAACGTTTCTGTCATCATTCGGATCTTTCGGCAAAAGTAGAATCTTCAATGCCTGTTCGCACGCCTCCACCTGTTCTTTTGCACCGGCGAGCTCCTCTTTGAGCATCTCCCGCATCTCTTCATCATTTTCCTCGTCCAGCATCATAAGGCTGTCATCGATTGTCTGCTTTGCATCCTTATACTCCTGGTACTTTTCAACAATCGGTGCCAAATTGGCCTGCTCTTTCATAAGGTTACGGAAACGTTCCGGGTTCGATGCAACATTCGGGTCACTCAGTTCATTCTGAATTTCCTCCAGACGCGCTACCAAATCCTCCAATTTATCAAACATATTTCAGTCCTCCTATTAAACTCACATTCTGATTTCTATATTTTCGTCTAAAACGATACTCGACATCAACATTGAATCCCCGGCATATGCTTACTGATTGCTCCACTTTGCCGTCACAACTCTGTCAAGTCCCGCATAATCCTTTATACATTCGATATCGGTATATCCCGCATCTACAAGTAATCCCCGTATATCTTCAAACTGATCATACCCGATTTCGAAGAGCAACAATCCTCCGTCATAGAGATAATTCCCCGCTTTCCGTATAATTCTGTCATAAAAATCCAGTCCGCTCGCCCCGCCGTCCAGTGCTAGCTTCGGCTCAAACACACGGACCTCATCCATCAATGCATCGATATCCCCTGTTCTGATATATGGGGGATTCGAGACAATTACATTATACTTACCCTCTATCTTTTCAAATAAATCAGATTGTATCACATTGCCCCGAACATCCAGCCTGTCGCAATTCTCTTTTGTAAGCCGGATTGCAGCGTCAGAAATATCAACAAATGTCACACAATCATTCTCACAGCCCATTTCCCTGCGTTTTAATATATAGCTTATCCCGATACAGCCACTTCCACAGCACACATCCAGTAAACGGCAAGGCTGTATTTTCTCCGTCATCTGCAATGCACGCTCCACCAGAATTTCCGTCTCCGGTCTTGGTATCAGCACCTGCTCTGCCGTCTGAAACACATAACCCATAAATGCCTGACTGCCTGTGATATACTGACACGGATAATGCTCCTTGCGTCGCTCGACGCACCGCATAAAATGCCGTACCTTCGCCTCTGGCAGCTCTGTAAATGCCTGCATCAGCAAGCCTGTGTAATCCATATCAAAGGCATACATGGCAAGCACACGCACATCACTGCTGTAATCTTCAATTCCTGCATTTTTCAGCACATTTTCACCATGCTGAATACATTCACGCAACGTCATGCCGCCACTCCATTTCTAAGTTTCATCCATGGAACACTTATCACCGCACACATCATGGGGTTCACGCAGATAGGCTTCCCAGTCGAACACTGCCTCCACAGACCGAATGGCAACCTCAACCATATCCGGTGTCGGCTCAATCGTAGTAAGTCTCTGCACCCAGAGTCCCGGTTTACTCAAAGCATTTGCAATCTTTGAATCATGATTGCCCGCATATTTTATAAATTCATAGGATATCCCGGCTATCACCGGCACAAGCAACACCCGTAACAAAAGCCGAAGCCACATTGCATCCGCCGTGATACACATAAATACCAGTATACTGACAAACATCACGATAAAAAGGAAACTGGTACCACACCGCTTATGGAATCTGCTGTGCTGCATCACATTTTCCACCGTCAGTGCGTCTCCGTGTTCCAGACAGTTTATCGTCTTATGCTCTGCACCATGGTACATAAATGTACGTTTTATATCCTCCATACGCGATATCAGATATACATACAAAAGAAAAATAAGAAGTCTGATAACACCTTCTATCAATCCCTGGAGTACATGGCTCTTTATCACGCCGGAAAGCAAACCGGTCAGCCATGCCGGAAGCAACATGAATAAACCGACAGCAATAACGATAGATAATGCCACCGTTCCAAACATCATAACATCATCCGATTTTTTCTCTTTTTCCTGCTTCTTAGGACTTTTTTCCGTATCTTTTTTAGCCCGTTCCTTTTTCTTCGGTTTCTCTTCCTCTTCTTCGTCGAAAAACTCCGCAGAATAAGTAAGCGTCTTGACACCAATCACAAGAGATTCCACAAAGCTGAAAACGCCCCTTATAATCGGTGCTTTACATAGCTTATGCTTTTCCGATGACGGATGAAACGTATTCAATTTCACTTCAATTTCCTTGTCAGGCTTTCTCACAGCGACGGCATATTGATTCTCATACTTCATCATAACGCCCTCAATGACAGCCTGACCACCTATATTTACTCTGCTCACGTTAAACTCCCTATATAGTAAAATAGGCTTGCTACGTCTGCGTAACAAGCCTTATATGTGTCCTCATTTAATAACTATGCCTGAACACCATACTTACGATTGAACTTATCAATTCTACCACGAGCCTGAGCAGCCTTCTGCTGTCCTGTGTAGAATGAATGACACTTGGAACAGATTTCAACGTGGATATCTTCCTTTGTTGAACCGGTTACAAACTCATTACCGCAGTTGCAAACAACCTTTGCCTGATAATAATCTGGATGGATTCCTTCTCTCATGTTTTTCACCTCTTTATACATTAATACTCTATGAGAACAGGCAAACGCCTTGATTCTTCATATCTCTCGCGTAAATGCACACACTTCTGCCATCTACACATTCACAACGATAGCTATTTTATCAT
>CAMAMD010000140.1 GCA_945836785.1 uncultured Clostridium sp. | reverse complement strand
TTAATTTTGATAATATAGAATATAAATAGTAGGAGGAAGAAAAATGGCAAAAAGAGGCGGGTATCCGGGCGGTATGATGCCGGGGAATATGAACAACCTTATGAAACAGGCTCAGAGAATGCAGAAACAGATGGAGGAGACAACGAAAGAGCTTGAGGAAAAAGAATATGAGGCTACTGCAGGCGGTGGTGTTGTAAAGGTTAAGATTAACGGAAAGAAAGAAATTACAGAACTTCATCTGGATGAAGAAGTTGTTGACAAGGATGATATTGAGATGCTTGAGGATCTGGTTGTTGCAGCAGTCAATGAGGCAATTCGGTTGCAGGACGAGGATCAGAAGAATCAGATGGGTAAAATTACCGGAGGACTTGGCGGAGGATTTCCTTTCTAATGGACATATATGGAGGACAGGTAAACAAGTTAATAGAGGAACTGTCAAGATTGCCTGGTATCGGAGGAAAGACAGCACAGAGATTGGCGTTTTATATCATTAATATGCCGGAGGATAAAGTAAAAAGTCTGTCTGACTCGATTATTGATGCAAAAAAGAATACACGGTATTGTAAAACCTGTTATACAATCACAGATAAGGATGAGTGCCCAATTTGTGCATCTGCCAAGCGTGATCATAAACTGATTATGGTGGTGGAAACACCGCGTGATCTGGCTGCATATGAGAGGACAGGTCAGTATCAGGGCGTATATCATGTTTTACATGGTGTTATTAATCCTGCACTGGGCATCGGAGCGAATGATATTCGTCTGAAAGAGTTGATTATGCGTCTGGAGCAGGTAGATGTAAAGGAACTGATTATAGCAACGAATTCAAGTGTGGAGGGAGAGGCAACTGCAATGTACATATCCAAGCTGGTCAAACCGTCCGGTATTAAAACCACAAGAATTGCCAGTGGTGTGCCGGTAGGGGGAGATCTGGAGTGCATAGATGAAGTGACGCTACTCAGAGCCTTGGAGGGAAGAATTACGATTTAGGAGGTAGGTACGATGAAGAGAATTGGTATGTTGACCAGCGGCGGAGATTGTCAGGCACTGAATGCGACGATGCGTGGCGTAGTAAAGGGATTGTATAATACCTTTAAAGATGTAGAGGTGTATGGATTTCTGGAAGGTTACAAGGGCTTGATATACGGAAATTACAAGAAGTTATCAGCAGATGATTTTTCGGGAATATTAACAAAAGGCGGTACAATTCTTGGAAGTTCAAGACAGCCGTTTAAGCTTATGAACGTTCCAACTGAAGACGGACTTGATAAGGTTAAATCCATGAAAGAAACCTACAAGAAGTTAAAGCTGGATTGTTTGGTCGTACTTGGCGGAAACGGTTCTCAGAAGACAGCTAATCTGTTGTCAGAAGAAGGTCTTAATGTTGTGGGTCTTCCAAAGACAATTGACAATGACATCTGGGGTACTGATATGACGTTTGGATTCCAGAGTGCGGTTGATATTGCAACACATGCAATAGATTGTATTCATACTACAGCATGTTCGCATAACAGAGTATTTATAGTTGAGGTTATGGGACATAAAGTTGGATGGATTACCTTGCATGCAGGTATTGCATCAGGCGCAGATATTATATTGATTCCGGAAATTCCGTACGATATTAAGAAAGTATGTGAAGCTCTGGATAAACGTACCAATGCCGGTAAGGGATTTTCTATTCTTGCAGTGGCCGAGGGTGCTATATCCAAAGAGGTTGCAGAGTTGCCAAAGAAAGAGAGAAAGGCGGCCATTGCTGCGGCAGCAGAAAAATATCCATCTGTAGCATATGAGGTGGCTGATAAAATTAAGGCGTACAGTGGCATGGACATCAGAGTGACAGTTCCTGGACACACACAAAGAGGCGGAAGTCCAGTACCATATGATCGCGTAATATCCAGCCTGTTTGGTGCTAAGGCAGCGGAGCTGATAAAAGAAGAAGATTACGGAAAACTGGTTGTTATGAAGAATAATGAGGTTACCACAATTCCGTTGTCTGAATCGGCAGGTAAGTTAAAATATGTGTCTCCGGATGACAGTATTGTTAAGAATGCAAAGATGCTGGGCATCTCATTCGGTGATTAATTTTTCACGACCGGAATAACATTTGCATATATTATAGCAAGCAGACAATTGGAACCTGATAAACAGGGTTCCGGTTGTCTGTTTGTAAAATGGAAGAACTATTTATGTGAATGTGAGGATGGAAATGGAAGATATAATAAGAGCCAGATTTATTCAGCCGGAGCTTCAACTGATAGATGAACGGGAATTGGAAGAGGACAGGGAATATTTAATGCGGATGTATCCGGCCAGAGCGAGACTGATTATGGTTATGGTGGAGGATGCCTGTGACAGACTGGAGTATGAGGGAAGCCCGATGTTTGCTGCGTATCCTGATAAAGAGACGGTATTGGATATATCCCGAAGGATATATGATAAGGTAAAATATAATGATTCAGATAATAATTTAAGATATTTGATTGATGTGCTGTTATGTAATGAGTTCATGTTCAGAAGAAACAGGTATAAAAGAAGGAGAAAATTCTTTTAGCGTATGATAAGGAAAATAATCGTGAAGATACTGGTTTTTTTGCTTGTAGCGACCGGTACCGCTTTTTTTATAAATCAAATGAATAATTCCAAATTGGAAGATGCAACAAGAGAGATGGATGACTCTGAGCTTCCGTTGGTATATTGTGAATTTGAAGGCAGAATTGTAAACCAGATGTTTGGTTATACGCAGATAATGGCGACAAGTCTTATGCGTGACGGGATAGTTCCGCTAAATGCGGAATATGGGGTGAATATTCTTGTGGATGATTCGCAGGATTATGGGGACAGTTTTTCTTATGAGTTAAGAACAATTGCCGGCGATTCTCTGATTGAGGAAGGGACACTGGATGAAAGTGTCGACTATCAGGGTTACAGGGAGTATAAAATCAGGTTTCGCATGGATATGCGTGAGAACCAGGAGTATGTGCTGGTATTTAAAATTTCAAACAATGCGGGTGGCTGTGCCCGTTACTATACGCGAGTTGTAAATTTGAAGGAACAGTATGCACAGAAGATTATGGATTATGCTGACCTTTTTCATAATACAACATTTACAAAAGAAGTTAATGCTGAAGAGGGGAATATTGTCTATGATCAGTTACAGGCATCAGGTGGAGATAATCAGAATTTAGCACATGTGAGTCTGGATTCTTCCTATGAGTTGGTTAGCTGGGGGGGCATAGTTCCATTGGTTGTTACGGGAATCGTGCCGGAGATTACAGAGATTGACAAAGAATATGCAGTGATTCACATGGGATATGTGGTGGAGTCTCTGAATGATTCCGCCAGTCACTATTATTATGTGGACGAGTATTATACTGCCAGATACGATAAAAGTTCGGACAAAGTAAATTTGCTGGCCTTTGACAGGTATATGGAAAGTATATTTGATGAGGAATATATCAGTAAGGAAAAAAATAGTATCAGTCTTGGAATTTCGGATTTTCAGGATGCGGAGTACAGGGCTACGTCGGATAACAAACGAGTGGCTTTTGTTAAGCGGGGACAACTTTGGTACTATGATTATAACTCGTCCACACTGGTGGATGTATTTGGCTTTTCAAAGGGAAATTATGCGGATATCCGAACGATGAATACAAATGTTGATATCAATATTGTAGATATGGACGAGGATGGAAATGTTACTTTTGCTGTGTATGGCTATATGAGCAGAGGTAAACATGAAGGTGAGAATGGTATATCGTTATATTATTTTACGGCGGTAGATTCCAGAGTACAGGAAAAGTTTTTTGTGGCATGTGACGAGCCGTTTGACGTGATGAAGCAGGAAACGGGACGCTTTACGTATTACGATGCGGCGGGCGGATTTTTCTATTATCTGTTGGATGGGAGCATTTATG
>CAMAMD010000139.1 GCA_945836785.1 uncultured Clostridium sp. | reverse complement strand
CATATATATCAAAGAAGGCATTCCGGGAACTTGAAACATATCGTAAAAAAACCGGTGTCAAAATCGACATTTGTGACAAACGTGGTCTGCCTTTTTTCTTTTATCGCTACAAAAAACGAAAATGTTTTGCAATATGCCTCCTTCTATGTGTATGTTTGGTCTATGCATTTACACTTTTTATCTGGGATATCAATATATCGGGTGAGTCTGTATATACAAAAGAACAAATCAGACATGATATTATTGAAAATTATGTATCTCTCGGAACATTCAAAAAAAATATTGACTGCTCTAAACTTGAAAAGGAGCTGCGTGAAAAATATGACAAGATTGCGTGGATAAGCTGTGAAATCAAAGGAACTCAATTAAATATCACTTTGACCGAGACCGTAACACCTGAGCTTGTCCACGAAAGCACAGAGCCATGCAATATTGTTGCTGTGAAAGATGGAATTATCACAGACATGATAACACGCAGCGGAGCCTCTGTTGCGCATAATGGCGACGAGGTTCACAAAGGAGACATTTTGATTACCGGTGTTGTCAATATATATAACGATTTTGATGAGTTGATTGAGACACAATATCTTCCTGCCGAGGGAGATGTATATGCCATATCACAATATCAGTATGAAGATACATTTTCCATGGAATACTACGAAAAAGCGTATACGGATAAAGGAAAAAATTATTATAGTGTAGGATTTGGAGAGAATTTTTTTTCTGTCATAAAACCCAAAACGGATGCACTTCAAACAGACATCATATCAGAGGAACACAAACTTGTTTTTGCCGGTGATTTTTATCTTCCCGTGTCTGTAAAGAAAACAACCTTACGTAAATATACCTCTGTATTAAAAACATATACCGAGGAAGAAGCAAAAGAAAAAGCACAAAAAAGATTGGCAGTTTACCTTGATAATTTACGTAAAAAAGGGGTGGAAATACTTGAAAATAATGTTACAATAGAGATTGTAGACGGAATTTGTATGTCTTCCGGTACAATTGTAACGAAAGAACTAATTGGCGTTCCGTCTGAGATAAACATAATTGAGCAAGGAGAAACACCGTAGATGAGTTCTTATACTGAAAATATAATCCTTCCGGGCGAGCATATCCAGAATGTTTTCGGACAATTTGATAAGCATATGAAAATAATTGAAAAGTCCTACCACATCGCTATTGTGTTACGCAACGATACATTAAAGCTCGTAGGGGATGAGATATGCGTTAAACGTGCAGCATCTGTGATACAGGAATTATTAAAGCTGTCTGAAAACGGAAACGAGATTACGGAGCAAAATGTTAATTATGCAATATCTCTTACAAAAACAGGGGATGATGTCACGGCTGTAAGTGACTTAGACAGAAACGATAATCTGATTTGTCATACAATAAACGGAAAACCTGTTAAGGCAAAAACACTGGGTCAGAAAAAATATGTTGATGCAATCGATAAGAACATGATTGTATTCGGGGTAGGTCCCGCCGGAACAGGAAAGACATATCTTGCCATGGCAAAAGCTATTACAGCATTTAAAAATAACGAAGTAAACCGCATAATTCTAACCAGACCTGCGATTGAGGCAGGGGAAAAGCTTGGTTTTCTGCCGGGAGACCTTCAGAGTAAGGTGGATCCGTATCTAAGACCTTTGTATGATGCACTCTATGAAATAATGGGTGCAGAATCATTTATGAAGAATATGGAAAAAGGTCTGATTGAAGTTGCTCCACTTGCTTATATGCGCGGTCGTACGCTGGATAATGCCTACATTGTGTTGGATGAGGCACAAAACACTACACCTGCTCAGATGAAAATGTTTTTGACAAGAATCGGTTTTGGCTCTAAAGCAATTATAACCGGAGATTTGTCACAAAAAGATTTACCCGGTGATGTTTCTTCCGGTCTGGAGGTTGCACTCAAAGTATTGCAATCTATAGATGATATTTCTATCATACATTTTTCCAGTGAAGATGTTGTGCGTCATCCACTGGTACAAAGAATTGTCAATGCATATGAGGCATATGAAGCAAAACATGCCACAAACAATCCTCATAACACACATACCAATCAGAACAAACAGGTAAGAAAAACGAATTCAGGTAATAATATACACGGGAAAGCTTGATTATACGCTTTATTTCATGTATAATAAATAGGCTTAAAACGAGGTGAGAAGATGAGTGTTTTTTTTGAACATGATTCCGGTGTATCTGTACCTGAAAAATATGAGATGATTGTTGAGGATGTAATTTCCGCATCAATCTCATTTGTAAATTGTCCGTTTGCATGCGAGGTGAATGTTATATTTACGGACAATGCCGGGATACAGGAAATCAACCGGGAATATAGAAACATTGATGCACCCACGGATGTCTTGTCTTTTCCGTTGATTGAATATGAGCATCCTGCGGATTTTACAGATATTAATGCGCACAGTGCAGATTGCATCAATCAGGATACGGGAGAGTTGATTCTGGGGGACATTATATTAAATGTCGACAGAATTGCCAGTCAGGCAGAAGAATATGGTCATACGCGAAGAAGAGAAACAGCGTTTTTAACAGCACATAGCATGCTTCATCTTTTTGGATATGATCATATAGATGATTCTGAAAGAACCCAAATGGAAACACTTCAGGAACAAATACTTAATCAGAAAGGATATACGAGAGAAAATGAAGAAAAATAGAATTGCAATGATGCTGGCAGGTGTGATGCTTGTATCATCATTTATGACAGGTTGTGGAAAAAAAGAAAAGACAACAGAAGAGGTATCTATTGATGTTACGCCGGTTGCAACGATGGGCGATGCCGAAGAAATACAGGTAAGACAAAAAGACGGCTTTGTCATCAGCAACCTGACCGGTGAATGGATTGATGAGTCTCTTGAGAATCAAAAACCGGTTTGTATTATGATTAACAATATTATTGATGCTATGCCGCAGTCAGGCATTTCTCAGGCAGATATCACATATGAAATGCTCGTAGAGGGTGGAATCACCCGATACATGTGCGTATTTAAAGATTACGCCAGTGTAGGGAAACTCGGTCCGGTCAGAAGTGCAAGACATTATTATGTCATGGTGGATCAGATGTTCAATGGTATCTATGCACATGTCGGATGGTCAAATTATGCACATGATTACATTGTCAATAACCAGATGACCACTCTGAACGGTTTGTATGATTCTACAACATTCTACAGAGATGAAACCAGATATGCACCGCATAACTGTTACACAGATGGAGAAAAACTGCAGGCTGGTATCGCAGCTGCAGGTATCTCTACCACATATGATTATGAAGTACCGGACATGTTCCTGTTCAATTATGATGATACCGCACTGAATAATGGTCAGGTTGCAAATAAAATCACGACAGCTTATAATTCCAGTTCAACACGCTGGTTTGAATATAACGCAGAGGACAAGCTGTATTATCGCTTCCAATATGGAGAAGCACAGATTGATGACCAGACCAATGAGCAGCTTCGTTATAAGAATGTAATTGTTATGTTTGTACAATATACAGATTTAGGCGATGGCCTTCAGGATGTTGATTGGAACAAGGGTGGCACAGGCTACTATGCAACCGATGGTGAGTACGAATCCATTACATGGAAAAAGGACAACGGAGTCATTAAATATTACACGGCGGACGGCAATCAGCTAAAAATGAATCCGGGCAAGACATTTATCACTGTATTCAGTGAAACAATGCCGGATCAGATTACCATGGAATAATTCTATAAAAAAAGGGAAATAATTTCTTCAGGGAGTGAGTGCCATGAAGAAATTATTTTTATATATAGCTATATTGTGTTTTGCATTCTGGATAGGTTTTATTATTATGCGGGATATATATGGCAGAAAAGCGCGATTTTCTTTTTCAGATCGGCAGGAATGGTCTGTTCGCAGCG